>NZ_JWLG01000014.1:0-135501 GCF_000813905.1 Leisingera sp. ANG-M6 | reverse complement strand
GCAAAGCAGAGCTTGGATACCTTGCTCAGCCTCTCCGCCGCCTGACCCCCGCAGATCTATCAAGAAGGAACAACCGTCATGACTGCTGCCCCGGCCCCCAAGAACGACCTTGGCGCCTATTGGATGCCCTTCACCGCCAACCGGCATTTCAAGGAGAACCCGCGGATGATCGCCGGGGCGGAGGGGATGTTTTACACCACCACCGACGGCCGCAAGGTGATGGATGGCACCGCAGGCCTGTGGTGCGTCAACGCAGGCCACGCCGCGCCGCGGATCACCGAGGCAGTGCAGAAGCAGGTGGCGGAGCTGGATTACGCGCCGGCCTTCCAGATGGGCCACCCCAAGGCCTTTGAGCTGGCAAACCGGCTGGCGGACCTGGCGCCGGGGGATCTGAACCATGTGTTTTTCACCAACTCAGGCTCGGAATCGGTGGAGACCGCGCTGAAGATCGCGCTGGCCTATCACAAGGCCAAGGGCGAGCCGGGCCGCACCCGGCTGATCGGGCGCGAGAAGGGCTATCACGGGGTCAATTTCGGCGGCATCTCGGTCGGCGGCATCGTCAACAACCGCCGCCATTTCGGCAGCCTGCTCACCGGCGTCGACCACCTGCGCCACACCCATGATCCGGAGCGCAACGCCTTTACCAAGGGCCAGCCGGAGCATGGCGCGGAGCTGGCGGAGGATCTGGTGCGGCTGATCGAGCTGCACGGGGCCGAAACCATTGCCGCGGTGATCGTCGAGCCGATGGCGGGTTCCGCCGGGGTGATCCTGCCGCCGAAGGGGTACCTGGAGCGGCTGCGCGAGATCACCCGCGAGCATGGCATCCTGTTGATTTTCGACGAGGTGATCACGGCCTATGGCCGCCTGGGCCGCGCGTTTGGCGCGGATTACTATGGCGTCGAGCCGGACATGATCACCACCGCCAAGGGGCTGACCAATGGTGTCATTCCGATGGGCGCAGTGATGATCAGCAGCGAGATCCACGATGCCTTCATGACCGGCCCCGAGCACATGATCGAGCTGTTCCACGGCTACACCTACTCGGGCAACCCGGTCGCCTGCGCGGCGGCGCTGGCGGCGCTGGACACCTACCGCGAGGAGGAGTTGTTCGAGCGCGCGGCGGCGCTGGAAGGCTATTGGACCGAAGCGCTGTTCAGCCTGAAGGGGCTGCCGCATGTGAAGGACATCCGCTGCTCGGGCCTGGTCGGCGCGGTGGAGCTGGAGCCGGTTGAGGGCCTGCCGACCAAACGCGCCTTTGACACCTATCTGCGGGCCTGGGACAGGGGGGCGCATCTGCGCACAACCGGCGACATCATTGCCATGTCGCCGCCGCTGATCATCGAAAAATCTGAAATCGACGAGCTGATCGGCATCCTGGCCGAGTCGCTCATCGCGTGACCAACCGGCTGCCGGTCCGCCGCGGAGGAGCGTGCGGGGCCGGCAGCCGCCAAGGGAGAGACAACATGAAAGACGTGCAAAGCAACGCCCGCATCAATGGCAGCCGCCTGTGGGATTCGCTTATGGAAATGGCGCAGAAGGGCCCGGGGGTGCGCGGTGGCAACAACCGCCAGACGTTGACCGATGCCGACAAGGAAGGCCGCGACCTGTTCAAGCGCTGGTGTGAAGAGGCCGGCATGACGGTGGGCGTCGACAGCATGGGCAACATGTTTGCCCGCCTTGAGGGCGCCGAGCCGGATCTGGACCCGGTGATGATGGGCAGCCACCTGGACACCCAGCCGACGGGCGGCAAATACGATGGCGTGCTGGGCGTGCTGGCGGGGCTTGAGGTGGTGCGCTCGATCCGCGATCAGGGGATCACTCCGCGCCGCCCCATCGTGGTTGTGAACTGGACCAACGAGGAGGGCACGCGGTTTGCCCCGGCGATGCTGTCCTCCGGCGTGTTTGCCGGCGTTCATACCCAGGACTGGGCCTACGGGCGCAAGGACGCCGAGGGCAAGACATTCGGCGAGGAGCTGGCCCGGATCGGCTACAAGGGCGACGAGCCGGTGGGCAGCCGCAAGATGCACGCGATGTTTGAATTGCACATCGAGCAGGGCCCGATCCTGGAGGCCGAGGGCAAGGACATTGGTGTCGTCACTCACGGCCAGGGCCTGAACTGGCTTCAGGTGACGCTGACAGGGCAAGAGGCGCACACCGGTTCCACCCCGATGCCGATGCGCCGCAATGCGGGCCTTGGCGCGGCGCGGATCACCGATCTGGTGCATGAAATCGCGATGAGCCACCAGCCCGACGCTGTCGGTGCCGTTGGCCACTGCGACTATTACCCCAACAGCCGTAACATTGTTCCGGGCAAGGTGGTGTTCACCATCGACTTCCGTTCGCCCAGCTTTGACACCCAGACCGACATGGAGCAGCGCCTGCGCGAGGGTGCGGCGAAGATTGCCGAGGAGCTGGAACTGGGGCTGGAGATCGAACGGGCAGGGCATTTCGACCCGGTCACCTTTGACAAGGGCTGTGTGGATGCTGTGCGCCGTGCGGCGGAGAAGCTGGGCTATTCGCACCGTAACATCATCTCCGGCGCGGGGCATGATGCCTGCTGGATCAACAAGGTGGCGCCGACCGCGATGGTGATGTGCCCCTGCGTTGACGGCCTGAGCCATAACGAGGACGAGGAAATCAGCCGCGAATGGGCGGCGGCGGGGACGGATGTGCTGCTGCACGCCGTGCTGGAAACCGCAGAGATCGTGGAGTGAGCCGCATGAGCCAGAGAACCGTGATCAAGGGCGGCACCATTGTTGCCGCCGACCGCAGCTATGCCGCTGATGTCGCCATCGAGGATGGCAAAATCGTGCAGATCGGCGCGGGCCTCAGCGGCGACAGGGTGCTGGAGGCCGAAGGCTGTTATGTCATGCCGGGCGGCATC
This sequence comes from Leisingera sp. ANG-M6, assembly GCF_000813905.1. NCBI lineage: Bacteria > Pseudomonadati > Pseudomonadota > Alphaproteobacteria > Rhodobacterales > Roseobacteraceae > Leisingera > Leisingera sp. ANG-M6. The sequence continues at coordinate 132,617 of NZ_JWLG01000014.1, read as the reverse complement.
GACCCGCATGTGCATCTGGAGATGCCCTTCATGGGCACCCATTCGGCGGATGATTTTGAAAGCGGCACCCGCGCGGGCCTCGCTGGCGGCACCACCATGGTGGTGGATTTCTGCTTGCCCAGCCCCGGCCAGTCTATGCTGGCGGCGCTGGAGGCCTGGCACGCCAAATCCAAGCGCGCCTGTGCTGACTATTCGTTCCACATGGCGGTGACCTGGTGGAGCGAGCAGGTGTTCAACGAGATGCAGCAGGTCGTGGACCTCGGCATAAACTCTTTCAAGCACTTCATGGCCTACAAGGGTGCGCTGATGGTGGACGATGACGAGCTGTTCGACTCGTTCCGCCGCTGCGCCGCGCTGGGGGCGCTGCCGATGGTGCATGCGGAAAACGGCGATGTGGTGGCCACCATGCAGCAGAAGCTGCTGGCCGACGGTATCACCGGGCCGGAGGGGCATGGGCTGTCGCGCCCGCCGGAGGTTGAGGGCGAGGCCACCAACCGCGCTATCATGATCGCCGCCATGGCGGGTGTGCCGCTGTATGTCGTGCATACCTCCTGCGAACAGGCGCATGAGGCGATCCGCCGGGCACGCCAGAAGGGCATGCGGGTCTTTGGCGAGCCGCTGATCCAGCATCTGGTGCTGGACGAAAGCGAATACCGCCACCCCAACTGGGATCATGCTGCGCAGCGGGTGATGTCGCCGCCATTCCGCGACAAGGCGCATCAGGACAGCCTGTGGGCCGGTCTGCAGGCAGGCTCCCTGCAGGTTGTGGCGACCGACCACTGTGCATTTACCGTGGATCAGAAACGCTTTGGTATCGATGACTTCACCAAAATTCCGAACGGCACCGGGGGCCTTGAGGACCGGATGCCGGTCCTGTGGAACGAGGGAGTGAATACAGGCCGATTGACTCCGAACGAGTTTGTCGCCGTCACCTCCACCAATATCGCCAAGATCCTCAATATCTACCCGCGAAAAGGAGCGATTGTGGAAGGCTCCGACGCCGACCTGGTGGTGTGGGATCCCAAGAAATCCAAGGTGATTTCTCCAGAAACCCAGCAATCGGTTGTGGAATACAACGTGTTCTCTGGCCGCGAGGTCACCGGCCTGCCCCGCTACACGCTCAGCCGCGGCGAGGTTGCGGTGGACGACGGCATCGTCTGCGCCACCCCGGGCCACGGGCGGTTTGTGGACCGGCCCGCGTTCCCCGAAGTCAACAAGGCGCTGTCCAAGTGGAAAGAGGTGACCGCACCGCGCCAGGTCGTGCGTTCGGCTGAAAACATGCCGGCCTGCGTCTGATCATGCCCCCCGGCACAGGCCGGGGGTTTTCGCATCTGCGGCCCTGTGGAGGACGGGGCGGCAGTAAGCCAATAACAGGGAGGAAACTGAAAATGGCTGATATCACCAGCGGGTTTTCCGCATCCGGTGCCGAGGCGCCGCCGCGGACCGATCTGACCGGGATCGACCCCGAACTCTATAACGAAGACCAGCTGCCGACGACGGCGGCGGAGCGCACCTGGGACTGGCTGTCGATTGCCGCGCTTTGGGTCGGCATGGTGGTCTGTATCCCGACCTATCTGCTGGCCTCCTACCTGATCGGATCGGGCATGAGCTGGGACCAGGCGGTGCTGACCATTCTGGCGGCCAATGCCATCGTGCTGATCCCAATGGTGCTGGTTGGCCATGCGGGCACCAAATACGGCATACCCTTTCCGGTGCTTCTGCGCTCGTCCTTCGGACCCAGCGGCGCCAAGATTCCGGCGGTGGCCCGCGGTATCGTTGCCTGCGGCTGGTTCGGCATTCAAACTTGGGTTGGCGGTTCGGCGATCTTTGTGATCCTGAACACCCTCACGGGCGGCGCGCTGGCGGGCGAGGCGCTGCCGGTGCTGGGCATCAGCGCGGGCGAGTTCATTTGTTTCCTCGCCTTCTGGGCGCTGCATCTCTACTTCATTGCAAACGGCACCGAGTCGATCCGCTGGCTGGAGACCTATGCGGCACCGTTCTTGCTGGCGATGGGGCTGGCACTGCTGGCCTGGGCCTATGTCAACGCGGGCGGCTTCGGAGAGATGCTGTCGACCCCCAGCGCCTTTGATCCCGGCCAGCCGCAGGAAGGCCAGTTCTGGGTGGTGTTCTGGCCGAGCCTCACCGGCATGATCGGCTTCTGGGCGACCCTGGCGCTGAACATTCCCGACTTTACCCGCCACGCGCGCAGCCAGAAGGACCAGCTGCTGGGCCAATTGGTCGGCCTGCCGGTTCCGATGGCGCTGTTTGCCTTCATCGCCTCTGCCGTGACCTCGGCCACTGTAGTGATCTACGGCGAGGCGATCTGGGATCCGATCCAGCTGTCCGAGAAGATGGGCGGATTTTCGGTGATCATCGCGCTGTTTGCGCTGATCGTGGCGACGCTGACCACCAACCTGGCGGCTAACGTCGTGGCACCTGCACACGGGTTCTCGAACCTGGCGCCCAGCAAGATCAACCTCAAGCGCGGCGGCTACATCACCGCGGGCATCGGCATTGCCATGTTCCCCTGGATCCTGGTGAACCACATCATCGGCTGGCTGATCGCCTATTCGGCGCTCTTGGGTCCGATTGCGGGCGTGATGCTGGCGGACTACTACCTGCTGCGCAAGACCAAGCTGGAAGTGGCCGATCTGTTCAAGATGAACGGCATCTACTCCGGCAGCAACGGCACCAACTGGGCCGGTGTCTGGGCGCTGGTGATCGGCATCCTGCCGAACCTGCCGGGCTTCCTGGCAGGTGTTGGCCTCACCGCCGGTACCTCGGACTTCTTCGCCACGATCTATACCTATGCCTGGTTCGTGGGCCTGTTCGTGGCCGGTGCCGCCTATCTGGTGCTGTCGAAGATCCTGAACAGGTAAGACAAGGCTCCGGAGCGGAAAATCCGCTCCGGCGCGTGCTGCAGACATTAATCTGAAAGAATGCCCAATGCCCAAAGCCTACTGGATTGCACATGTCACGGTGACGGATCCCGAGCCCTATGCCCTTTATGCCGCCGGGGCGACGGAGGCTTTCCGAAAGTTCAACGCGCGGGTGCTGGCGCGCGGTGGAACCTGCGAGCAGCTCGAAGGCGACGGCCATCTGCGTAATGTTGTAATCGAGTTCGACACGCTGGAGGCCGCGCTCGCCTGCTATAATTCGTCTGAATACCAAGCTGCAAAAAATCACCGCATTGATGCGGGCATCGCCAACATCGTGATTGTTGAAGGCGCTGAAGCCTGACTGAAAAGGCTCACCAAAGGCATCCTGATATCCAGGTGGAAGGCAATTGCTGTTTTCCACCCTCTCTAAAAAGGGCGACCCGGGGTACCGAGCTGTCTGTACCCCCAGCTAGCTTACTTACACCGTCAGCTGCCTTGGCCGAGGTTGCTGACGGGCGGAGTATGGTCTTTGAGTCTTGTGGCATGAATTTTTAGTTTCGGGTTTTCTTCCCCCGACATGAACGGCATGTTTCGCAGCCGCAATGCGGCGGTAAGTTTGTCGCTGTTGCCGCAACTTCCGCGCTGCAAGCGCACGCGGCGGGAAAATCCAAGGTACATGCTGGGCTCACTGCCGCCGAATGCATCGGCAGAAATGGTGTTCTCGGATGACTTCCGAGAACAGGCATCCACTCCGCTTGTACGATGACATCGTCAGCGCGGTAATGATGTCTGGGGTTGGCGGGAGCACTATGCCAAGAGTCCAACTTCCCGCTGTCATCCCGAAACGAAGAGCCTGGAACAAGGGCCGGATCATCGGCCAGAAACGGCCACTGTTGCCGAAACAGGTCTGGGCGATCCGCGCGTGGCTCGAACTGGCGGGCAACCTGCGCGATCTAGCACTGTTCAACGTGGCAATTGATAGCAAGCTTCGCGGGTGCGATCTGGTGAAAACCCTCACTGTGAAGCAATGACAGGAGACAAAAACAGCGATTTCCAACAGTCGGAAAAATGACTTTCGTAGTTGTGAGCGTGCCTTGGCCCGCGGGGGCGCGGTGGTGCTGCAAAAAGCTCTTCTAATGCGCTCTGCCAGGGTTTAATTCCTGCGCCGTCAACCAGTGCGGCTCCATGGGGCAAGTGATCCGTAAGTCCATCGACGTTGCTGACAAGCAGCCTGCGTCCCGCTGCCAGGGTTTCAATCGCAACCAGCCCGTAGGCTTCCCATCGCGACGACATTACCACGGCGTCCAGGTCAGCCATCGCCGCAACCGGGTCGGAGGCAAATCCTTTGAAATGTATGCGGTGATCGCCGGCGGCAAGGTCGCGGAGCAACGTCTCCTCCGCCCCCTGACCATAGATATGAAGGGCAATGCCGGGATCGCTGAGTTCGCGGAAAGCCTTGATCAGGATATCAAATCCCTTCTGCGGTTCCAGCCGCCCAATGGCACCGATTGTCTTTACCGCGCCCTCTGGCGGTGCCAGTTCCCGGAAAGCAGACAGACCAACGCAGGAGGGAATGACATGCAGGGCGGCCGGCCGCACGAAACCCTCATCCCTCATCCACTTCCCCTGCGCGGCACTGACGGCAACGACATCGTGGAACAGGGCATATGAAAGCTTGAGGAGAGCGCCGAACCGCCGTTTCCGCCTGACATTTAGAGCTGTGAAGCACTTGGTGTAGCTGTGCTCGACATGAACAAGCCGTGCTGTGGGGTTCATGACACGCAAGGCGGCCAGCAAGGGGAGAAGGCGCCAGCTGATCGCAAGATGCGAAACGATCACATCCGCTTCCACCCGCCCTATGCAAAGCCTGTTCCGTTTCACCTCCAGCAAGCTGTGATCAGCCTCGCGCGTAAGATCAGGCGTTGTCATCATGTGACTGATGACGCGCATCACTCCGCCTGCAGTGGTGTCATCAACCAAGTGGGTTACACGGATAACGGTCATGACATGGCCTCGTTCCGGTGTGCCCGTGCGGCCAGTTTCATTGTCTTTCGCAAAGCCTTCGGCCCGGTCACGGCAAGCAGCGCAGTCGCCGCCAGGGTTGCCCCGGACTTCAACGGCTCCTCCCAAAGCGGCCGCAGGGAGCAGGCAAGCCACGCCCTGGCAAGACCTACTGCGCGGCGGCTGTCCAGATCGCTGATGGCGCGCCGGTTGAGGTAGCGGAGCTGATATGCCCGCGCCACATCTGTTTCTTGCGCAAAAAACTTGGGGTTGATCTGTGACAGCTTGCGAACCATCCGTTCCCAGGCGGCAAGCTGGCGGTCAGTCGCCGCCGAAAGCCCGCCTGAATTGATCCGGTAGCGTGTGAGCAGGCCCGGGATCCCTTCGAACGCCCAGTTGGTCGTCAAGGCAATCCGCAGCCAGCATTCGATGTCCTCGGATTGGCGGAAAGTCTCGTCGAAATACCAGTCGCGTCCGGTCTCGGACCGGGGCCGGAAGGCGATTTCGTCAAACACAGCCCGCCGGATCACGGCGGCAGAGCCGTTGCCGACCGGGTTGCGCTTGAAAATGTGCTTGGCATTGATGTTCTGCAGCCGAGGCCGCTGCGCCTGGCCCGTAAGGGCGCCATCTTCCGAGATGAAAGCAGATCCGGCATAGCTTATGCCTACATGGGGCTTGGCATCCAGGTGGCTGATATGGCGGGCCAGCTTTCCCGGCTCCCACATGTCGTCTGCGTCGCAAAACGCCACTACATCGCCCTGTGCGCCAGCAATACCCGAGTTGCGCGCTCCGGCAAGGCCGCGGTTTTTCTGGTGAACCACGCGAAAGCGCGGGTCGCTGCAGAAGCCCGCGGCAATCGCGGCGGTTGTGTCTGTGGAGCCGTCATTGACCACAATGACCTCAAACTCCGTTCTGGTTTGCCTCTGCAAGGAAAGAAGAGTGTCAGCGAGCGTTTTCTCGGCATTGAAAGCGGGAACGACAATCGATGTGAAGGCCATGGTTGTGAACCTCGAAAAAGTTAACGGGAAAACAGGTTCCGGCGCAGGGGCCGGGGCAGGAACGGCGCCAGCAGTGAGCCGGCCAAGGTCAGGCCGCCCCTGCGGAACGGGGAAAAAAATCCGCGCGGGCTTTTGAGAATGCCGGACACAGATTGTTTCAACGCATAACCCGGTGCCCCATTCAGACGAAGTGCCCGGCGGGCAAGGTAGCGGTGGTGAATGGCATGAGAGGCGGCGCTTGGAACCACGCCAAAACCGGCGGCAGTTGCAATTGCCTGTTCACGGCCTGCCCGCATTGCCTCAAGATCCGTCGACAATCCGCCAACGGAAGTGCGGTAGTAGGTATGCAGGCTGTCGATTCCGGTCACCCGCGCGCCGCCGCCAACCAGGCGGATCAGCCACTCCAGATCTTCGTTGTGGACCATTGCCTCGTCAAAGCCGCCGCTCGCCGCAAAGACCCTGCGCCGCACGGCAAAGTTGGACATGGTGCAGACCGGGTTTTCCCCGAGCAGCATGGCGATGGTCAGATCCTGCTCGGGAACTGTTGAAAACACGCTGGCATCTGCGGGGGTGGCGCGGAAGAAACCGATCCGCCCATAGGCTCCATCGGCGGCCCCCTGCCGGAAGCTCGCACGGAGCTGCGATAGCTTTTCCCGGTGCCAGATATCGTCCGCATCGCAGAACGCGATCACATCACCGCAGGCGTGCTCCATTGCGCCGCAGTTGCGGGCCGCACTGGGGCCCTTTCCGGGGTTTTGCACCAGCTGGATCCGGGCATCGGCAGCGGCAGCGGCCCGCACCAGGGCGCGGGTCTCATCCGTGGACCCGTCATCAACCACGATCGCCTCCCAATCGGCGCAGGTTTGAGCCTGGAGCCCGGCCAGGGTTTCCCGAATCGTGGCGGCAGCGTTGAAGCTGGGAATGACAGCGGAAATATATGGCATGTCTCAAACCTCTGCGGTGCGGTGGCGGAAGGCCCTGGAAAGGGTTGGCAGCGATGCGCCCGTCATCATCAGCGCGGCGACAACGGCATAGCCTGTGGCGACCGCTGTCAGACCATGGGGCGCAAGCAGGCAGGTGTTCAGTATCAGCGCCCCGGTGGTGGCAAGCGTGACCCGGAATTCCTGGCCCGGCTTGCCGTTTGCCCGCAGCCAGCCCGCGGTTGCGGACCACAGCGTGGTCGGGATCGCAACCAAGCACAGGATCGACACAACACCTTCGATGCCTTTCCAGCCCGCCCCGAACAGAACCGGGACATAGAGCGGTGCCAGCAGCGACTGCGTGATGACAGCCGGTGCGATGATCCCGATCGCCAGCAGCACGCTTTGGCGCAATGCCTGCAGCTTGTCGGCGCTGGCGCAGAGATGCGGGAACAGAACAGTGGAGAAAGCCACGGTGAAGGAGTTGGATAGGCTGAGACCGGCATTGAAGGCCATGAAATAGAGGCCAAGCGTCTCTGCCCCCATCAGCGCGCCCACGATCACCTTGTCGGCCTGCAGGCGCAGCGCCTTGACCAGTTCGACGCCCAGAACCGCCCACCCATAGGCTAGGAACGGGCGCAGCGGTGCATAGCCTTGGGACGGATCGGGGCTCCAGGGATGCAGGCGGCGCATTGCGACCAGCCAGAACGGCGCTGTCAGCAGGCGCGGCAGCACCAGCACCAAGGCGGACGGCCAAAGCAGCGCCATCACCACCGACATCAGGTTTGACGCCACTATCTGTGTGCCCGAAATGGCTGCAGTCTGGCGCAGCTTTCCTGCCCGCATGGCGAGGCCCGCCTGCACCATCCCGGCGGGCATGAACAGGTATTCACCCGCCAGAAGAAGCACCAGTGCCAGCAGCATGACGCTGCCGCCGCTGGCATAAAGCACTAGCCCCGCCAGCGACTGAAGCAAAAACAATCCGACGCACCAGACCCAGAAAATACGGTGCGCGGTAGCACAGGTCTGCTGCAGCTGAGCCTGCGGGGCCGCGATGATCTTTTGAATGACGCCATTTTCCGTCAGCGACTTGACAATATCGGCCGCCGCCAGGGCTGCCGCGGCAATGCCGATCTGATCCAGGTCGAGCGTGCGCGCCACTGCGACAACCACCAGAAGCCGCGAAACCTTTGCAGCCGCCTCAGACGCACTGTAGGCAAAGAGGTTCTTTGCGAAGGAGGGAATTTGAAAGGTGCGGGGCATCGGGACCTGTCCATAGAGCTGTTGGATCAAGTCATAGCGGGCTGGAGAACCTGCTGTCCCTTGCCCCCAGGGACAGGGCAATGGTGCAACAGAACTGTTCCATATCCGAAAGGATAGCGCTGCGATATCAACGGGCTCTCGACCGCTGTGGCCGAATTCCGTATCACCAGTACAACCCGCAGTGATCCCGCGAGCAGTTCAATGAAGAAACCCCTCAGAAATGGAACGGCAATTCTGGCGATCTTGTCTTTGAGCGGCTGCGCGCAGATCGACCCGCCAGACAACCTGGAGCCGGTTGCCTCTGGTGACGGGTATCAGGCGCAATACCGTGAACCGGAGGTGTCCCGCAGCGAATCCGGTTTTCTGCAGTCTCAGACAATGAACGAGTCCAGGTGCCGCCCCGCCGTCGGCGGAACCGGCGGCAAGGGCGCTGGAACAGCGCAGGCTGCGTTGGCAGGCGAGCGGTTCACCCGCAATGACCTGGTGAACGTGCGTGTCGGCGATGATGAGACCTTCAATGGCGACTACGTTATCTCGCGGGATGGCACGCTGAAGCTTCCCTTCCTTTCACCGATCCGTGCGCAGGGCCGAACGGCCATCCAGATCGAGGAGGACATTGCCGCGAAACTGATCGCCGAAGACTTCTACTCTGACCGGCCGCGGCTGTCGGTCCGGGCAGCTGATTTTGCCTCGGTCACGGTCGGTGTTTCAGGAGCTGTCTTTGAGCCTAAAGCCGTAGAAATCGGCGGTGTTCCAGGTGACGAAGTGGATTCCCGCAGGCAGGGCGCACTGGGGGCCTCGACCGAAGCGCGCAACCTGTCTGCCGCATTGCGTGCGGCAGGCGGGGTGCGCCCGGATGCGGATATCTCGGCAGTCGAGGTGCGGCGCGGCAGCAGCCTTTACCGGCTGGACATGCGCGGAGTGTTCGAAGGCCAGAATGCCGTCGACATCATGCTGCTGACAGGCGATCAGGTGCATGTGCCCAGCCGCGGATGCTTCCAGGAAGACCTGATGCGGCCCAGCCCCATCAGCCCTCCGGGGGTGACGCTTTTCTTGTCGAACCTCACCCAGCCGGCCGCCGGCAACGCGCTCTCCGCAATTGGCCGCGAGGTGCGCGAGTTTCCCTATGGCACACGGTACCTGCAGGCGGTGGTGGACACCAACTGCGTGGGCGGCGCCCGCGCCACCAGCGCGCACCGGTCCTCTGTTCTGTTCTCCCGCAATCCGGTCACACAGGTGTCTGTCGTCATCGAGCGGAGGATCGAAGACCTGCTGCGCCGCGCTGACCGGGACGATTATGACCCCTTCCTTTTGCCCGGGGATGCCATTGCCTGCTATGACAGCACAATCACCAACCTGGGAGAGGTCGGCCGCCTCATCGGCGCCTTCAACTACTAAGTCAGGTTGAGCACCGGTTTGGTGGCAGCCCAGGCCTTCCTCAACGGGCTCAGCGCGCCTTCGGCCGCTTGGCGGTCCTGGCTGAGCGCCGCTTTCTCAAGACGGATCAGCGCACTGCGAAGCTCCGGAAGCCCGAAGGTTGCGGCGCTGCCGGCAATCCGGTGGGCTTCGACTGCGGTTTCATTCGTAGCCAAATCCTGCCCGTTCTCAAAATCTTTGAGGAAGGCTTCCATTTCAGCTGCAAAGCGGTTCAAGAGGGGGAGCAACGCCTCGGCTCCAACCGTTTCTTCCAGTTCAATCAGTTGCTGAGACCGCAGCGCAGCAACTTCCGGTGCTGGCGGAGCTGGGGAAGGGTGGTCTGCAATCAATTGCAACAGGCCTTCACGCGTCAAAGGTTTGGTCAGCACATCATTCATGCCGTCTTTCAAAAAGGCTTCCTGCTCCTCGGCCATCGCGTTTGCGGTCACGGCAATAATCGGCGCGCGCGCTGACGCGCCGCTGCCAGTCCGGATCGCCCGCGCGGCGCTGCGCCCGTCCATGACCGGCATGCTGATATCCATCAAGATCAGGTCAAAGCCCGTTTCTTCTGCCATCTCGATCGCTTCCCGGCCGTTGTGCGCTTCGGTCACAAAATGCCCCTGTGCTGTCAGCATTTCCCGGGCGACATGGCGATTGATCTCGTTGTCTTCCACCAGCAGGACATTTGCCCGCTTCCTGGCGGGCGCAGTAAACCGGGCCTCTCCCTTCGGCTCAGGCGCCGCAATGGCCTGAACAGGGAAGCTGACATCAAAGACACTGCCTTCTCCCGGAGTGCTTTCGACAGTGATGCGGCCACCCAGCGCTTTCACAAACCGCTGGGCAATCCCCAGACCCAGCCCGGTTCCCCCGACTTCCCGGTCATAGGAGCTGTCTCCGGTCGCGAAATCATCGAAGATATGCGGCAGCAGGCCCGGGTCGATACCTATACCTGAATCCCGTACCGAAATGCACAGGATGGTCTTTCCCTCCTCAGCGGCACTGGCCTGAGCGGTGATGGAGATCCGCCCGTTTTTCGTGAACTTGACTGCATTGCCGACGATGTTCATCAGAATGTGCTGAATGCGGTCCCGATCCGCGTGAACCCAGTTGAGCGGTGCCCCTGTCCAGCCCCACTCCAAAGTGCTGCCGTTGCCCGCCGCTGCACCGCTTAGACTGTCCACGATGTCCTTCAGCAGAGTGCTGATATTCATGTCCACCATGTGCAGCCGCAGTTTGCCCGCGTCGAATTTGGTAATGTCCAGAACATCCGAAATATGGCTCATCAGCAGTTTGCCGGACGTCTGCATGTTTCTTATGTAGCGGGACTGCTTGGCACTGAGCCGGGTTTCCTCGAGAAGGGTCAGATTACCCAGCAGCCCATTCAACGGGGTTCGGATCTCATGGCTCATGGTGGCCAGGAAATCGGTTTTGGCTTTCTCGCCGGCCATGGCACGGTCGCGGGCCAGAACAAGCTCGGCCTCTGCTTGCACCTGACTGGAAATATCACGCAGGAACGCGATGAAGATTTCCCCGTCCTTGGTGTCCGCCGCCTGTATGGCAAGCTCCACGGGGAAAACTTCGCCGTTCGCCCGCTTCGCTTCAAGCTTGAAGCGCCCACTTCCAACAACACGCTTTTCGCCTGTTTCACGCAGGCGGGCCATACCGGCCTGATGCGCAGCCCTGTGATGTTCGGGCACAATCAGCTCGCCCAGATCGCATCCTACTGCATCTTTCGCGGAATAGCCGAAAATCTGTTCGGCAGCGGCGTTGAAATCCGTGATGCGCCCTGACGTATCCGCCACGACCACCGCGTCAAGAGACGTGCTTGTCACGATGTTCATGCGCTCACTGGCTTCGATGACTTGTGTCCTGCGCCGCACGTTCTGAGCGTTCAGCACAGCCAGGTAACAGGCAAGCACGGCGAGCGCTGCCACCAGCGCGGCAATGGCAATCGCCAAATGCATCAGGGTGCCCGAAAAGGCCTCGCGCCGGAAGTCGGACTCCTCAGCGAAATAGTTGAGGCCGGATACGGACAGCCGCCGCACATCCGGGCGGACAGCCCCGGTTTTCTGTTCCAGCGCAGGCAATAGGGCGGGCAAGGCACCTTCATCGCTGTCAATCACAGGGACGGCGCGGTCGAGGAAGGCTGCAACTGTCGCCAGATTGGCCGCGAACGTTGGAACTGCGCGCAATTCGCTGTAGATGGATGCCTGCTGCAGCGTGCGTATTCGGCTGAAAAAGACGTCGAACTTGCGCCGGAGGCTGCGAATGTCCGGGCTGTCGCCCTGCAGCGCCCGCGCCAGTTCAAGTTCGAACTGGAGAAACTCCACCTCGGTCTGAGACAGGTTCCATTGAATGTTGTCGGAACTGGCAGAGTTCAGCCGCGTGATGTCGCGGGACACATTCAACGCCAGAAATGCAATGGCTGCGAGGCCCAAAAGGGCGGGCAGCAAAAAAGCAGCCAACCGTAGCCACATCTTTCTGCGTTTTGTGCCGGCCATTGCCATCATCCTCAAATGCAGGCAGCCAAGCCAAAAGCGCCGGGTTCAGCGCTCGCTACTCAATCACTTCGATGCGGTCGAGCTGCCAAATGCTGCGGGAATAAACCACCTCTGATTGATATTCGGTTTTGCTGTCATAAGGGTAAACAATCCAGAGCGGCCCCTTGTCACGCACGGACATTTCCTCGCCGTTGTGCTTGTAGGCAATGATCGGGCCCCCTTCGACAGCATCCGCCAGCGGGATGTCCACCGAATAGTCGTTGATGGCGGTGGCCCGCAGCGTGGTTCCGGTGATGCCCAGATGGTCAACCAGCTGATTCAGCGGCACGCCTTCAAAATGCTGCACGCCCTGCGTCCAGATTGTCGACGTTTCAAACTCCACGGCACCCAGTCCTTCCAGCATGGCCAGATCGAATTGCGCTGCTTCCCCTGCGTTTTCCGCTTTCGGCGTGCCAGATACCTTCAGCACCACCTCTCCGGCTGGCTGGTCCAGATTTCCCGCTGCCAGCGGCTGCGCGGCGAACACGGAAATTGCAACTATCTTGAGCGCTTTAAAAAGCATTGCGCGGCCTCCTTTGATGATTGACCCAGATATGGCACGACGTGGCGCGGGCGCCAAAAGGTTAGACGGATACCCGCCTATCCTTTCGAATAGGTCCGGCAATCATGCCGCCTGCAGAACCGGGGCGACACGCCCGGCAAGAAAGCCGGACAATTCATGAGCCAGTTCCGGCCGGTCCAGAGCAAAGGCCGCCGTCGCCTGCACAAATCCTTGCACACTGCCGCAGTCGAACCGTTCGCCGTCAAACCGGAACCCGGTTACACCTGCTGAGGGAAGGTCCGCGTTGATGGCGTCCGTCAGCTGCAGTTCTCCGCCTGCGCCTGGTTCAATCGCAGCCAATGCTTCGAATATCGAAGGCTCGAGAATGTAACGGCCGACGACGGCATGTGTTGATGGCGCCTGCGCAGGATCCGGTTTTTCCACCATTCCGCGGGCGTGAGTGAGTTTTCCGGCCTCGCGCGCAACATCCAGAATGCCATAGGAGGAGGTCTGCTCGCGCCCAACTTTCATGGTTGCTACCATGTGGCCGCGGCTTACGGCATGCGCCTCCACCATCTGGCGCAGCGCCCCGCGCGGCGCGCGGATGACATCATCGGGCAACAGCACGGCAAAGGGTTCGTCTCCTACCAGGCGTGCGGCCAATCCCACAGCGTGGCCAAGACCCAACGGCTTGCTTTGGCGAACAAAGGACAAAGCCCCCTCCGGCATCCGCGTCAGAGCAATGGCATCCAGAGCAGCAGTCTTACCGCGCGCTTCCAATGTGTTTTCCAGCGCGGCGGCTGTGTCGAAGTAATCCTCCAACGCGCCCTTGCCTGCGGCAGTGACAAAGACGAACTCCACAATCCCTGCCTCCCGCGCTTCGTCCACCGCGTATTGGATCAGTGGTCGGTCCACCAGCGGCAGCATCTCCTTGGGGATGGATTTGGTGGCAGGCAGAAAACGGGTTCCCATGCCGGCAACGGGGAAAACGGCTTTGCGGATATGTGTCATGGCTTGTCTCCTAAATTAATGGGTCAGTAGGCGCCGCGGCCAGAAACAACCGCGCCAAAGGTTCTGAGGATGAGCTGGAGGTTCAGTTTGAGCGAGCGGGCCTTAATGTAGCTGAGGTCCATCTCGATCATTTCCTTGAAGCCGACAGAGGCCCTGCCTGACACCTGCCAGACACCGGTGATGCCCGGTTTGACCTGCAGACGGCCAAGCGCACGGGGCGGGTAATCTGCAACCTCGCACGGCAGTGCCGGGCGGGGGCCGACGATAGACATATCCCCGCGCAGCACGTTGAACAGTTGCGGCAGCTCATCGATGGAGCTCCTGCGCAGCCAGCGGCCGACACGGGTGACCCGCGGATCCTGGCGCGACTTGAAGCAGAGGCCGTCCCGGTCCGAGCCGTGCAGGATCTCCGCGCGCCGGGTTTCCGCATTTGCCGTCATCGAGCGGAACTTGAACATGGTGAAGGTCTTGCCGTTCAGCCCGACCCGGGTCTGTTTGAAGAGTGCGGGTCCTCCGCTGTCCGCCCTGACCGCCAGAGCCGCCGCAAGCAGCAGCGGCGACAGCATCAGCAGGGTCAGAACCGCAACTGTGATGTCCAGACCGCGCTGCTGGACGTCGGCGAGGCGCTTCTGCCGCAGTGCAGCCAGTCCGGCATGAGCCAGGAAGCTGACGTTACCGGTCAGGTAGCGGCGTGCCATCCGGCGTGGCTCCATCGCCAGCCGCCAGCCCCACTCCATCCTTGCAGCCCTGACCGGTTCCGGCGCCCGTGCAACCGAGCCCGACAGAAAGTCGAACAGCGCGCCGACCCCTAAAGTGAGATTGGCTGTCAGGTCATTCGCATTGCGGTGCAGCCACAGCTCCTGCATCGGCACGCCAAGCGCAACCAGAACGATGTCGGCGCCGCTTTCGTTGATGTCCGCAACAACCGCCCTAGTGTCCTGCGCTCCGGAAAACCCATCGCGGGTGCCAGCAATACGCAGGCCGGGAATGTCGTAGACCAGCCGCGCCGCGGCTGCATCCGCAACGCCCGGCCGCCCGCCGAACAGGTAGACCGATTTGCCCATGCTGGCCGCACGCTGCAACAGCTGCGGCACAAAGTCGGTGCCGTTCAAATTGGTCGTCAGAGAATGACCGGTGAACTTTGCCGCCAGTTCAACTCCGATGCCATCAGGCAGAAGGATATCCGCCCCGGCGACAGCCTCGGCATAGTGCGGGTCGCGGCGGCGGATATTGCAGCAATGCGCGTTCAAGAAGAAAGCGCGCCGGCGGCCAGGCGACAGCAGCTTGGCAGCAGCCTGATCAGCGCTGCTGTCAACCAGATGGAGGTCCAGAGCAGGCAGGTAAGCCGTGTTCAGAAGGTCGGTTTTGACTGTTGGGGCAGCACCGAAACTGGAAGAGGAATATGCAAGTGTCATCTGCTAAGTCCTTGAGCTGTCATTGGTTGCTCTCAGACTGTTGCAGGCGGCCGCTCCTCTCAACGGAGCGGGAGGACAGGTCGCGGGCCCGTTGGCATCCCCGGCTTGCCTTGCGGCGTGCGAACCTATCCGCCCGGATCAAAATCTATCCAAATGCTTTCCAAGCTGCGGCGAATACACACGACTTTTGCCGTGCAAGCGCCGCATTCACGCGTTACGTGTAGAGGCAGGGATCAAGGAGCATGTTATGAGAGTACTGATTGCCGATGACCACGACCTGCTGCGTGACACGCTTGTTCTGTTCCTGGAAGGCCAAGGTTCCTTCAAGACCAGTACCGCGGCGGATCTGGATCAGGCATGCAAGCTGATCGAGACCGAAGATCCCTTTGATCTGATCCTGCTGGATCTGAATATGCCCGGCATGAACGGGCTGGCCGGCCTCAAGCGGGCGATGGCCATGAGAAACGGGCAGCGGGTTGCCCTGATGTCCGGTGCGGCCACCCGTCAGATCGCTGAACAGGCGCTGGAGGCCGGCGCCGCCGGGTTTGTGCCAAAGACCCTGCCGGCAAAATCAATGATCAATGCAGTCAAGTTCATGGCGATGGGGGAGCAATATGCACCCATTGATTTCATGACTGCCGCAGATCCGGAAACAGACCACCCGCTGGCGGAGAAGCTCTCGCCGCGGGAGCTTCAGGTTCTGAAAGGCCTGACCGAGGGCAAGTCCAACAAGGAAATCGCCCGCGATCTGGACATTACCGAACCGACCGTGAAGCTGCACATGAAAACGCTGTACCGCAAGCTGGAAGTGGCAAACCGCACCCAGGCAGCACTGGCCGCGCGTGAGGCGGGGCTTTTCTGACTGCCTGCGGGAGGCGCAGCCCTAAAACCTACTCCAACGGATAGCCGCGAATACGGATGCGCACCGGGATAGCCTTGCGCGCAAGCGCGGCGGGTAAGGTGCCGGGATAGTCTCTGGTTGAAGGAGACTGACATGCTGCAGAAACTTGCCGGAAAATTTGATGCTCCGCGGCGGCTTTGGCACCGGATATCTCTCCGCCGCATCATCGTCGGCGGGCGTTTGGGCGACACCAGCCGCATCCGCCGCTACCTGGCATTCTTGCTGCTTGGGCTGGCACTCGTCTGGGCGCCGATCAACGGTTATCTGCAAACCGCACCGCTTGCCTTCAAATCGCATGCGTCGCTCATCCTGCCAGGGTCCGGGGCGTCAGCCTCAATGAACCTCAATGGTATTGGGCAGGCGTCTTCCTATGCCAATTCCGCATTTGCTAGCAACTCCGTCAGCCCGACCGAAACATACAAGCGCCTGATTGGTGCTGACCGTATCCTCGCCGCGGCTGCCAGCGCGATGGGGCTGACACGCCGTGAATTCGGCAAGCCGCGGATCCGGCTGGTGGATCAAACCAGCCTGATCCACGTTGAAATGACAGGCCCCAGCGCAGAAAACGCCCAGCAGCGCGGCAATGCCCTGCTGCAGGCTTTCTTCGAAGAACTGGACGCGCTGCGAAAGGATGAGCAAGCCACCCGCGAGGACAGCGGTCTGGCCGCCATTGGTGATTACCAGAGTTCAGTTGCTGCCACACGCTCTGACATCGGCAAACTTCAGAAATCCTCCGGGCTGCTGTCTGGCGAGGAGTTCGATGCAATGGTCGAAGACACCCGCGAACTGGAAGGCCGGGTTGAGGACATTGCCGGTATTCTTGAGGAAAAGACACAAAGCGTTGCCGCGCTTGAGCAAACCTTGGGCATCCAGGCCTCCGCCGCGGCCGCAACCCTGAAACTCTTTGCCGATGCAGACTTCCTCGCTCTGGAAGACGAAAGCGCCATCCATGCTGCAAAACTGGCCGAAGCCCGTGCGTCCTACGGTGAAGGGCACCCGAAGGTGCAAGCCGCACGTGCAGCCCAGGCTGCGGCGGAACACAGTGCAAGCCAACAGGCAGCGGCAGTGACAGGTATCCAAATTGATGAGCTGAAAAGGCTTGATTTGGCCCCGGACGGGGCGCGGGCAGAGTTGTTGGCTCAGCTTGTGCGGATGGATGCAGAGCGCATGGGCACAGCCCGGCAGTATGAAGCTTTGGCTCAGCGTCTGGTGTTCGAGCAGACCCGGCTGCAACAACTGGCGGCTAGCGCAGCACGGCTGAAGGATTTGCAGCGAGATTTCTCTGTGGCTGAAGCAGTGTTTGCTTCTGCCATCGCCCGAACCCAGTCGACGAAATCGGATGTTTATGCCTCATACCCGCTGGTTCAGATACTCGAAAACCCGTCCCTTCCCGAGCGCCCCTCGTCGCCTGACCGTAAGCTCGCCTTTGCCGCCGGGGCAGCGGCCACCTTCATGCTTGTGATCGCGCTGCTGCTGGGCTGGATCAGATCCGCTGTCATCGGCCGTCTTCTGGCCGCGCCCAAGGCAGCCGAAGCATGACCCTGCAAAACCCGGCAGAGCGGATGATCTACCGCTCCATGGTCCTGACTTGGCCCTTCTACGCCGTTGGTGCGCTATACGTCGTGGGCCCGGTTCTGGCCTGGGTTCTCGGCGCTCTGGCGGTGCTGGCACTCTACCTTGGCCCAGCGTTCCGGCCCGACTTGCGTGCTACCGGTCCGGTTCCGGTGCTGATCTGGGCCTGGATCATCGGCATGGCCATTTTGCTGATTGCGCTGTGGATCGGGCACCTCGACTGGGGGCTCGGCCTCAAGAAGACAATCAAGTCCTCGATCGGCTGGGCCAAAGGCTGGGCTCTGCTGGCGCTGTTCCCGCTGGTTGGTGCGGCGCTGCCGATCCGCCGCGAGGTCCTGATCCGCGGTCAGTGCGTGATCGGGGCCTGGACGCTGGCGCTGGCACCGGTTCTGCTGGCAGCGCCCTACCTTGGCCTGCCGGAACAGATCTTCACGTCGCCGTTGAAGGCAGTTGGCGGGCCGGGTCCGGAGTATTTCAGTGTCTACCTGTTCACCTATGATCCGGCCAGCTGGACACCGCGCTGGCAATTCTACGCCCCCTGGTCTCCCTTCGCGGCCCTCTTGGGCGTCATCATGGTGCTGTTTGCGCTGGAAGAAAAAAACCGAAAGTGGATGCTGGCCGGTGTGGTTGCCGGGGTCCTGATGATTTTGGCGTCAAAATCTCGAATGGGGCTGGTGGGGCTGGTGGCCTGCACCGTTGCGCCGCGCATGATGCCCCTGATCCTGCGCGGCTGGGCCTGGCATGTAACGGCAGGGCTGACCGCCTCATTGGCCATCACCGGCGGAACCTTGGCGGCGCTGGTCGCGGATGCGGTGGCCGCGTTCAAGGGGGCCCGGGCAGACAGCACCCGGGTCCGCGAAACACTGCAGCGGATCGCCAGCGAGCGCTGGCAGACCGAAGCCTTCTGGTTTGGCCACGGCACAGTTCAACCCGGGTCCCATGCCGTGGAATACATGCCCATCGGCAGCCATCACACCTGGTACGGGCTGCTGTTCGTTAAGGGGGCTGCCGGTTTTGCCGCACTGCTCATTCCGCTGGTTTGGCACATCGGCTTTGTCATGGCGGATGCAGCAAAACACGCGCGCGGCCGCCTGCCGCTGGGAATACTGATGACAATGGTGCTGCTCTCTTTCGGGGAGAATATTGAAATCGAAGCCTATATGCTTTGGCCGGGCCTGATCTTGCTTGGCGTTCATCTTCGCGAAGCCGGGGCGGCTTAGGCCAGTAGCGGTTTCCTGCTGGAAGAATTCGCCCGGGTCGCTGATACCGCTGCAGCTTGCTTGAACGGCTGATCTCCGAGACAGCGGCCGTTCGCCTGGTCGGGCTTGGACTAGCAGTGAGCGGGACGAAGCCGCCGTCGACAGTTCTGAAATTAATGCCTGCTTGTCTGCATTTTGCAGTTGAACAGATGCTTCGCATTAGGGTCAGGGTTCATAGCCAATAGCTGACCATTGCTGCGAGGGCGATTGCTGATGGGAATACCTTCGGGCACGTATCGTATCGGGTCGCCACGCGCTGCCAATCCTTCAACCTGCCAAACATGATCTCTATCCGATTGCGGCGGTTGTAACGGCGCTTGTCGTGTTTCACCGGTTTCTTCCGCTGTTTCCGGTCGGGGATGCAGGCGCGTATCCCTTTGTCTTTCAACGCTTCTCGGAACCAATCAGCATCATGGCCTCGATCTCCCAGCAGCCTTTCCACCCTTGGCAAGCCGCCCACCAAAGCGCGGGCGCCGATGTAGTCGCTGACTTGCCCAGCTGTAACGAACAGGTCCAGCGGGCGTCCCTGGCTGTCGCAGATGGCGTGCAGCTTGGTATTCATGCCGCCTTTGGTTCGACCAATCAGGCGGCCACGCCCCCGTTCAGCAGGGAATTGATCCCCCGGATCAATTCCTGGCCCGCTTCACTTGACGCCCAAACTGGCCGCTGTGCGGTGTGCCTTCAGATAGGTCGCGTCGATCATCACAGTCTTCTCTTCGCCGTGTTCCGCGGCCAGACCGGCCATCATCCGGGCGAAGATACCCTTGTCGCTCCACCGTTTCCACCGGTTGTACAACGTCTTGAGCGGGCCATAGGCCGCCGGAGCATTACGCCACCGCAAGCCATTGCGAATAATAAATAATGCCGCTCAATACCCGCCGGTCATCAACACGCGGCTTGCCGTGGGACTTGGGAAAGAAGGGTTCAAGACGCGCCATCTGCGTGTCGCTCGACCAGAAAAGATCAGACATGTCACCGCTCGTCTTTGGAACCGTGAAACACGCAGACAACCGGAAATCAATGGGTCCTGACCCTACCGGGCGAATTGAGTGGCTTCGGTTCCTATACTGGCGCTGGCGATTTTGAATGACCTCTACTGGATCGAAGCCAGTGAACTCTATCACGAAGACCCTTACTTCTATGTACGCCCCAACTTAGTGGTCAGCCGACTGCTGGGGCAAGAACAAGCTCTACTTCACTCGGGCACTGTGTGCCCGGACCTGAGAACCGTTGGGCCAGACCCTGATGTATCTGAACAAGTACCCCGCTTGCGCTGATCCGGATTTAATGCTGATCATCAAGGACCACTGGCGGGCTCTGTAAATATCAGGGCTTAACCTCGGTGTGCCGCTGGCGATCACCAATTTACCGAGCACGGATTAGGAACCGAAGGTGTTCCCGCCGCTTCGTAGGAAACGAAGCATGCGGCGCAGCTAGTGCGGTAACCGAACCGATGCTCTCAGTCTGCTTGGTACCGCTGCACTCAGATCGGCAATGCCATCCCGACTTTGGTACGCTCCATCGCCACAGAGGTCCGGAACCGGCGCACATTGGAATTCTCAAAGAACAGCCGGTGTGTCAGCGCCTCGAAATCCTGCATGTCCTGGGCGGTACAGATCAGGATGAAATCGGCGTCGCCCGTCACATAATAGCATTGCTGCACTTGGGGATCAGCCTTGGCGCGCTTTCGAAAGTGATCCAGCTGATCCAGCGATTCCCGGTCCAGTTCAACCAGTACCACAAAAGTCATCTTGTAGCTGAAGCGCGCAGGGTTGAGGATAGCGACTTCCTGCTGGATCAGGTCCGACTCCCGCAGCTTCTTCAGCCGCCGCTGCACGGAGGGGACGGATAGAGAACACTCCTGCGCCAGTTGCTCCAGGCCGATTCGGCAGTCTTTCTGCAACAGGCGCAGAATGGTCAGGTCGGCTTCATCCAGATTGGTTGTCATGAGTCAAACCCGCCACTGCAGCCATTCAGGCAGAGAAATTTTATCGACCATACCGCCGATGATGAAAAATTCAAGCAATCGGCCTGTGGTAATTTCCTGACCATGGAACATTCAGACACTCTCAGCTTCAGCCCGGCTTTCGAACGCGCCCTAGACTTCTTCCAGGCGCAAGAAAATTACGAGGCCTCACCGCTGCGCACTCTGCGCGGCCCGAATGATGTAACCGTTCTGGCCAAAGACGAAACCGGCCGGATGGGGCTTGGCGCCTTCAAGGCGCTGGGAGCGCCTTACGCGGTCGCACGGATCCTGGCCCAGGCCTGGCAGCAGCAGACCGGCGAGACGTTGCCGCTGGAGCGCCTGAAGGACGGCGATGTCCGCGCCTTTGCCGCAGACTATACCTTTGTTTGCGCTAGTGCCGGCAATCACGGGATGGGTGTTGCGGCCGGTGCCCGTGCGACGGGCGCCAAGGCGCGTATCCATCTGGCAAAAACTGTACCGGAAAGCTTTGCCGGGCGCCTGCGGGAGCTGGGTGCAGAAGTGGTACGCTCCGGTGATGTTTATGACGAAAGCGTTGCTGCGGCGATTGCTGACGCCGGGGAGAGCGGTGCGGTGCTGCTGGCTGACGGAACCTGGGAAGGCTACACCGAGATCCCGAAATGGGTGATGGAAGGCTATTGCGTCATCGCCGAGGAAATGCGGGCAGAGTTTGAAGCCTCCGGTAATTGGCCCACCCATGTTTATCTGCAGGCGGGGGTCGGCGGCCTGGCTGCGGCGATGGCCTATATGATCCGCCACAACTGGGCCCAGCAGCCCGAGCTGATCGTGGTTGAGCCGGACGCGGCGGCTTGTCTGCAAACCAGCCACAAAGCCGGCGCGCCCACCCGCGCTGATGGCCCTGACTCCAGCATGGGCCGGCTCGACTGCAAGGAACCCTCGATCGTGGCCTGGCACGCGCTGGAAAAAGCCGGCGTGTCCTACGTGACACTGTCGGAAGAAGAAGGCGAGGCCGCCGCCAGCGCGGTCGCTGCCCTCGGCATCGAAACCACCCCTTCGGGCGCAGCCGGATACGGCGCGCTTTGCAAAGAGGCACCAGTTCCTGATCAAGGCAAGGCATTCCGCCCCCTAGTGATCATTTCGGAAGGCGCCGCTTAGGCGGCGAAGGAGAGGACTATCCACATGACTAACTTCACCCGCAAGCTGCTGTCATCGGCAGTGCTGGTTGCCGGCCTGGCAACATCAGCTGTCGCGGACACCTGGAAATTCGCGTCTGAGGAAGACAAAGGCGACGTCCAGGACATCTTTGCCCAAGCCTTTGCCGACAGCATCAAAGAGCAGTCGGACGGCGACATCAAGGTGCGTATCTACTACTACGGCCAACTGGGCACCGAGAATGACATTGTCGAGCTGACCTCCAAGGGCACCGTGCAATTCGTGTCCGTGGGTACCGGCCACCTTGGTTCCTATGTTCCCGAGGCGCAGGTTCTGGATCTGCCCTATGTGCTGGGCGGCGACACCGATGTGATCCGCAAGGTGCTGACCACCAGCCCGACCATCTATGAGGGGCTGAGCGAGAAGTTCGAGAAAGTGAACCTCAAGCTGCTGACCATGATTTCCGAAGGCGAGATGGCCTGGGGCGCCAACAAGCCGATCCGCTCGCCGGAAGATTTCGACGGCCAGAAAATCCGCACTTTCACCTCGACCATTCCGGTGGAAACCTACAAGGCATTCGGCGCCAACCCGACGCCGCTGTCCTGGGGCGAGGTCTATGGCGCGCTGCAGCTGAAGACCGTCGATGGCATGGTGAACCCGGTCTACTTCATCTACAACGCCAAGTGGCATGAAGTGCAGGACTACCTGATCTTCCCGGGCCAGCAGCCTTATGTTGGTACAGTGTCGACCAACAGCGAATGGTTCAGCGGTCTGCCGGCCGAGCAGCAGGAGATGGTCCGCACCGCGATCGCAGCAGCGGAACAGGCGGCGCATGACTACCAGATCTCGATCAACGCCGAGAACATGGAAAAGATCAAGGCAGAGCGCCCGGAGCTGGAAGTTGTGGTGCTGACCGAGGAAGAACGCGCCGTGTTCGAAGAGCTGAGCACCACGCTGCATGAAACCTTCTATACCGTTGTCGAAAATGCTTACGGCGACGCAGAGAAAGCCGACGCCCGCGATGGCGCCAAGGCGATCCTGGAAGGTGTTCTCGCAGATGTCGCGGCCGCCAACTAATCCGGCTTACTGAATCTGGAGGGCGCGGCTTCCCGATGAGGGAGGACCGCGCCTTTCCTTGGAGCGCGCGCCGCGCAGGCGCGCGGGGAGAAAGAGATGAAGACCCTGCTGCTTGCTCTGAGCAAAGGCACCGAGCTCATCGAGAAGACCGTCATCATCCTGGCGATCCTTCTGATGATGCTGAATTCCACCGCCAACGCAATCGGCCGCTACGGCTTTGGCAAGAGCCTGTTCTTCTCGGAAGAGCTGAACCAGTTTCTGATCGTTGCGGTGACTTTCGTCGGATTTGCCTATGCGGTCCGAAAGGGGCGCAACATTCGGATGACGGCTGCTTATGACACTCTGCCGCCGCGTGGGCGCAAGGTGCTGATGATGTTGATCACCTTCACTACCAGCGCGCTCTTGATGTTTCTGGCCTATCAGGCGGTGTTCTATGTGCTGGAGATTAAGGCTGTGAACCGGCTGAGCCCGGCGCTGCAGTTTCCGGTCTATATCATCTATGCCGTGATCCCCGTCGGCCTGGCGATGGCCGGGCTGCAGTATCTGATCGCCTTTCTGATGAACCTCACTCACGAAGGAACCTGGCTGTCCTATGAGGTTGAGGAAAGCGAAGCCGAAGAGATCGGGGTCTGACATGGATTTTCTGAACGATATCCTTGCGGGTGAACTGGATACCTATGTCATCACTGCGGCATTGGTGGTTCCGATGGTGCTGCTGCTGTTCCTCAGCTACCCGATGGTTGTGCCGCTGGTGGTGGCGACTCTGATTGGCCTTGTCCACTTCTCGCAGAGCGACACCGGCGTGGTGATCCAGCAGATGGTGACCGGGATTTCCCCCAATGCGCTGATTGCGGTGCCGATGTTCATCCTGGCTGCAGACATCATGGCGCGCGGCCACACTGCCAATAACCTTCTGGGGCTGATCCAGGCCTATGTCGGCCACCGCCGCGCCGGCTTGCCGATCACCGCCTGTATCGCTTGCACCCTGTTCGGTTCTGTTTCCGGCTCGACCCAGGCTACGGTGGTGTCAATCGGCCAGATCATGCGGCCGCGGCTTCTCAAGGCCGGCTACAAGGACAGCTTTGTCATGGCCCTGATCATCAACGCCAGTGACATCGCCTTTCTGATACCGCCCAGCATCGGCATGATCCTCTATGGCACCCTCGCCAATACCAGCGTCGGCGAACTGTTCATCGCCGGCATCGGCCCGGGCATCGTGCTGGCGCTGCTGTTCTCGGTCTACTGCTACTTCTACAGCGTCTGGCAGGGCGATCTGATCTCGCTGGTGCCCAAAGCCACGGGCGCGGAGCGGCGGGCGGCGATCAGGAAGGCGATCCTGCCGCTTGGCTTCCCGGTGCTGATCGTCGGCGGCATCTATTCCGGTGCGGTGACACCAACCGAGGCGGCGTCCTTCTCGGTGCTTTATGCGCTGATCGTGGAATGCGTGATCTACCGCGAGCTGAAGCTGGACGACGTGCTGGATTCCGCGCTCAGCACCGGGCTGATCACCGCGGTTGTCTTCATCCTGGTCGGGGCAGGGCAGGCGTTCTCCTGGTACATCTCCTTTGAGCAGGTGCCGCAGGGGCTGCTGGAGCCGCTCAACCTCGAAGGCGCCTCGCACGAGTACATCCTGTTCATCATCGCGCTGTGCTTCTTTGTCGGCTGCATGTTTGTCGACTCGCTGGTGGTGCTGGTGATCCTGACGCCGATCTTCGTGCCAATCATCGACGCCTCCGGCCTGGACCCGGTGCTGGTGGGGGTCATGATCACGCTGCAGATGGCGATCGGATCGGCGACACCGCCGTTCGGCTGCGACATCTTCACGGCCATTGCGATCTTCAACAAACCCTATCTGCAGGTGATCCGCGGCACGCTGCCGTTCTTCCTGATCCTGGCGCTGATGACGGCACTGCTGATCTTTGTCCCGGGGATTGCCCTGTTCCTGAGAGACCTTGCAGCGCTGTAAAGCGGTATGCACCACAATGAGGCGGAGCGTTTGCTTCGCCTCATTGTGGCGGCCGCAACCGGAGGAAATAGCATCCTTCAAGTACCCAGCCGGCGCTCAAAAAAGCTCCTGCCTCAGCTGCTACTACGGAACTGCGATTATGCCGACCGGCTCACGGGTGTCAGGACGGAACGTCTGTTTGCGGTCCTGAACTGGTGTGATTCCGTAGAACTTTCGATAATGCAGAGTCAGCGTTGATGAACTGGCATAGCCGACGGCATGGGCGATGTCTGAGATGCTGTCCCAGGAATGACGCACCATTTGCCGGGCGGCCTTCAGGCGTTGGCGGCGGTAGTATTCGCCAGGGCTGAGGCCGGTGGCAGTGCGGAAGCTGCGCTCCAGCTGCCGGGGAGAGATGCCGGCCATGCGGGCGACATCGCGGATGCCGACAGGGGACTCAACGTTTTCCAAAAAGATAGACATCGCCTGTTTGACCGCTGGCGGCATTTCGTCAACCGTCCGGCCGCTTTGCAGCACCGGAACTTTCTGCCGACTGTTTGCGCTGCGGATGATGGGGTGCTGCAAAATGCAGGCAACCTCGTTCATTGCAGCCTCACCCAAAGCGTGGCAGACTAACTCCAGGCATACCTCGAACATGGCCGACGCTCCGGAAACTGTGAGCACCGAACCGTCACGCACAGCCAGCCTGTCTACAACCGTGCAATCCGGAAAGGCGGTTTCAAAGGCGGCCCGGTAGCTCCAATGCACGGCACAGCGCCGCCCGGACAGAACACCGCTTCGGGCAAGCGGGAAGACACCGCCTGCGACCGCACCAAGGGCGACGCCGTGACGGGCCAGGAAACGCAATCGGCCTGAGCTTGAGACCGGATCCTCTAAAACCGCTTCCGGCCCGGACAGCAGGAACAGGCAGTCAAGTCCCTCAATCTCTGCCAGGCTGAAATCCGCAGAAAACTCCATACCGGCAGAAGCTGTCGCAGGAGCGCAGGTCTCGGTTATCAGGCTCCAGGTGAAGACCTGACGTCCTGCAATCTCATTAGCGCTCCGCAATGGTTCAACGGCTGAACTCAGGCAGGCCAAGGGAAAGCCCGGCAACAACAGGAAGCCGATGCGGCGGTGCGGTGCAGGTCCGAAGTCGCTGGAATGCAAGGTCATGACATTACTCCAATCCCAGGGCTTCTTTCTTGGACCGCGCCCAAGTGGTGACCAAATGGTCCACCATCAGTCCCATGAAAGCGACGGCCAGGCC
The DNA here is from genome assembly GCF_000813905.1 of Leisingera sp. ANG-M6. Classification (NCBI taxonomy): domain Bacteria; kingdom Pseudomonadati; phylum Pseudomonadota; class Alphaproteobacteria; order Rhodobacterales; family Roseobacteraceae; genus Leisingera; species Leisingera sp. ANG-M6. The sequence continues at coordinate 106,554 of NZ_JWLG01000014.1, read as the reverse complement.
CAGCACCAGCCCCTTGCCCACATCTGTGGAAGACAGTGCCCGCTGCATTTCTTGGCCGAGATCCTGGGTGCCGATAAAGGCGGCGATGATCACCATGAACAACGAGAACATCACCGACTGGTTGACCCCGACCATGATCGTCGGCAGCGCCATCGGCAGCCGCACCTTCCACAGGGTCTGCATACGGGTAGCTCCGGACATGTCGGCCGCCTCGATCAGGGTTTCCGGCACCTGGCGCAGCCCTTCGATTGTGTAGCGCACCAGCGGTACCGCTGCGAACAGGACGACTGCGCCAACCACAGCCACGTCATTGACGCCGAACAGCATAACCACCGGGATCAGGTAGATGAAGCTGGGGAATGTTTGCAGGGTGTCACAGATTAGCAGGGCGACGCTGGCGCGCTTTTCATTGAAAGAGCCCCATATCCCCAGCGGGAAGCCCATTGCTGCGGCAATACAGACAGCGACGACGACTGTATAGACGGTGATCATGGCACGGTCCCACCAGCCGGAGATGGCGATAAGGCCGAAGAACGCCAGACACACCAGTGCAGAGCGCAAGCCACCGATGGCCCAGCCTACCGCTGCCAGCAGAGCCAGTACCGCGGCATACGGCATCCACAGGAAAGCATCGCGGATTGGAATAAGAACCCAGGTAATCAGGAACCAGCGCAACCATTGGGTGACCGGGTCGATCAGAACGATGAACCAGTCCGCCACAGCGTCAATCGGCTTGGAAATCGTGAAGGCGTCTCGGCGGCCGACCTGATCCATCAGCGGCAAAAATTGTGCGAGCACCAGACAGGCCAGGGACAGGCCGATGCCAAGCAGCAAGAACTTATGGCGGACAACAAAGGATGTGCCTTTTTCAAAGTGCTCAGGCTGTTTGATGGCCCAGGCCTTGGTGCAGCGGTCCAACATGACGGCCAGCAGAACGATAGTGATGCCGATTTCAACTGAACGGCCGATCTTCAGCGCCTGCAGCAGCTGCAGCAGCTTCTGACCCAGGCCCGGCATGCCGATAAAGCTGGCCAGCACCACCATCGCCAAGCATTGCATGATCACTTGGTTCACGCCGACCAGAATCTCGGTCCGCGCTGTTGGAATACGTACATAGCGCAATAGCTGCCAGCGGGTTGAGCCGCACATATGGCCGCTTTCGATCACCTCGTGCGGAACCTTTCGCAGCCCCAGCAGCGACATGCGGATCATAGGCGGAACTGAGAAGATGATGGTGACAATGGCGCCTGCCTTGGGTCCGACACCGATGAAGACCACCACCGGGATCATGTAGGCGAAATGCGGCAGGCTTTGCGCAACGTTAAGAACGGGATTCAGGATCCGTTCAAACGTCTTGGAACGCCAGGCGAGAATGCCCATCACAAGGCCGAACAGGATAGAGAAAGGGGCTGCAACGACGATCACGGAAAGGGTCTCCATCGCCCATTTCCACTGGCCCATGACGGCGATCCAAACAAAAGTGCCTCCGGTCAGAAGTGACAGCCGCCAGCCCTGCAGGGCATAGCCTATGACAAAGCCGATGCTAGCGATCACGGTCCATGGAATGGGGCCGACGCGGGGCCAGCGGTTTTTGCCGTACAGCAGGTTGGCAGTCACATCGAGCAGCCATTCGACCCCATCGGCAAAGGCTCGGGTCAGATAGAGCAGACCCAGATCGTCGCGCAGAAAAACAAAGATCGCGTTGATCCAGTCAGCGAAGGGTAGGATCAGCCACTCCGGCGGCCGCACCAAGCCGGCAGGCAGGACATAATTTCCGGCGGCCAGAACACAGGCCAGCGCGAACAGTGCCCAGCCGGTTCTGGCCCGTGTCCAGGTCTGTGGTTTTCCAGTCAGTATTATGGCTTGATCCGTCATGATGCCTCTCCCAGAAGCACATCCAGTGCTTCCTGGCGGTTCATTGCGCCGATCAAACTGCCTGCATTGTTGGCTACCGGCAGGAAGTCGCGGCTGTCATTGACCAGCAGCCGTGCGAGTTCCAAGATGGTCTGTTTTTCTCCGACTGGTGCGCCTGTCAGGCTGTGACCGTTCACATCGCGCGCCAGAACACCAGCGTGGACAACGCGTGATTTCTCGATCTCTTCGGTGAACTTGGCGACATATTCGGTGGCCGGATTCAGCACGATCTGATCGGGGGTGTCGCATTGCTCGACCACGCCGTCCTTCATGATGGCGATGCGGTCAGCCAGGCGCAGCGCCTCGTCGAAATCATGGGTGATAAAGACAATGGTCTTGCCCAGCATTTCCTGCAGGCGCAGGAACTCGTCTTGCATTTCGCGGCGGATCAGAGGGTCCAGTGCAGAAAACGGCTCGTCCAGGAACCAGATATCGGGTTCGATCGCCAGGCTTCGTGCGATGCCGACGCGCTGCTGCTGGCCACCTGAGAGTTCCCTTGGAAAATAGTCTTCGCGGCCTGAGAGGCCCACCAGTTCGATCACTTCCAGCGCGCGGGCGCGCCGCGCATGGCGGTCCTGGCCGCGCATCTCCAACGGAAAAGCGACATTGTCCAGCACGGTGCGGTGCGGCAGCAGTCCGAAGCTTTGGAACACCATGCCCATCTTGTTGCGGCGCAGGTCAATCAGCTCTTTCTCGGACATTTCGCCAATGTTCCGCCCTTCGACCTGAACTTCGCCGCCGGTGATGTCGATCAGCCGCGAAAGGCAGCGCACAAAGGTCGATTTGCCAGAGCCGGACAACCCCATGATCACCAGCATCTCTCCCTGGGCAATGTCCAGCGACACATCCCGCACCGCAGCGATGTAGCCAGCCTGACGGATTTCATCAAAGCCGGGGTTGCCGGTCAGCGATTTCAGGTACTGTTCCGGATTGGCGCCAAACAGCTTCCAGACGTTCTTGCAGGAAATGACGGGGGAGGCGGCGGTCATGGGTCTACTTTCGTTAGTAAGAAATCCGGGGCAGTGAACCGCCCCGGTGAGTTGGAGAGAAAAGCGGACGTCAGGAACCGGTCCAGGGTTTCCAGAGATCCTCATTGGCCTCCAGCCACTCGGCGGCGGCGTCTTCAGGTTCCATCTCGTCAATGTCGACCAGCTTGGCCATCTCGGCGATCTGCGGATTGGTGAAACTTATCTGGGTCAGCGTTTCGTAGGCCGCTGGCCATTTGTCCTTCATGCCGTCCCAGGCGGCCTTCTTGAGATAGCCGTTTGCCGGGTTGCCGCAATCGTAAGTGGCATCCGGGTTTGGCCCGACCGCTGGGTCCTTGTCGCAGCCGTTTTCCCAGGCTGGGAACTCGACAAACTCGCCCGGCCAGACAGCTTCGGCGAAGTTCGGGGTCCAGTTGAAGATAACAACCGGTTTCTTGGTTTTCTCAGCCGCTGCCACTTCGGCCCACAGGGCGGATGCAGAGCCTGCGTTTACCACGGTGAAGTTCATGTCCAGCGCTTCCACGCGCTCGGCATCATGTTTGAGCCAGTCAACAGGTCCGCCCAAGAAGCGGCCCTTGTCACCGGTTTCCGGAGTAGCGAAGACCGCTGCGCAGTCGTTCAGAGCCTCCCAGCTCGGCAATCCCGGGCAGGCTTCCTTGGTCCAGGCCGGATACCACCAGTCCTCGCGGGTGACCGCGTTGTGGTCACCTGCGTCGTGCAGGCCGCCCTTGGCCAGTGCTTCGTTGAATGATTTGCCGAATGCACCTTCCCAAACTTCCAATTCCAGTGTCACGTCACCCAGGCGCACAGATTCATAGACTGCCTGGCTATCGGTCGAGACGTATTCGACATTGTTGCCCATCGACTCGAAGATCTGGCCGACAACGTGACTCATCACAATCTGGCTGGACCAGTTGTGAATTGGAATGATGATGGGATCGGAGGAGTCTTCGGCCATCGCCATCGGAGCTGCCATCGCCAAGGCCGCAGCACTGGCCATAAGGTGGTTCCGGAATTTCATGTGTGTCTCCCTGTTGTCGCAGCCCCGGTCCTGATGGCCTGAGCGTTGTTGCTGAGTGAAAGCCCTGCTTTCGGAGACGGAGGCTAGGCCGCAGATGTGAACAGGTCAGCCTGAAGGGATGAACGGGCTGGCTATTTATGTTAAAATTTGTTAACTGGCGGGAATATTGATGGGGTGAGACCTGTATGGCGCATATTTTGATCATTGAGGACGAACCGGTTACCCGGAGCACCCTCGCCAATTACCTGGATGCGCAAGGCTATACGGTTTCCCAAGCCGAAACCGCCGAGGAGGCCGAACGGATATTGCAGGCAAGGGACGTTGACTTGCTACTGGTCGACATCAACTTGCCCGGCAAAGACGGGTTGCAGATCACTCGGGAGCAGCGGGCGAAATCTGAGATTGGAATTATCCTGGTGACGGGCCGGGATGACGAGGTCGACAGAATTGTTGGACTGGAACTTGGTGCGGATGACTATGTCTGCAAGCCATTCAACCGGCGTGAGCTTTTGGCCCGATTGAAGAACCTGCTGCGCCGTACGAAAGAGGCACGGCGCCTGGCACGGCGGGTTTACAATTTTGGAAATTTCCGGTTCGACGTAGCAGCCCGGCATCTGCAAACCGTTGAAGGCGATAGCATTCCGCTGACCCGGGCGGAGTTTGAAGTGCTGGATATGCTGATCAGCCGGGCGGGCGAGGTCGCGTCTCGCGATGCGTTGATGAGCAGGGTTACCCACCGGCAGTATGGTGCAAACCCTCGCACCGTCGATGTGCTGATCCGGCGTCTGCGCGGCAAGCTGGAGGAAGAGCCTGCCAATCCCCGGGTCATCACCACCGTGCATGGTGAAGGCTATGTTTTCACTGCACCCTTGGGCTGATTTCTGTAGTCGCGTAATACGCTGTCTAGCGACTCCAGAATTTTGGGAGTTAGAGCGCTCAGTTCCCTCATGTGCTTTGCAGCCACTGACTGGTGCCCGTTGGCAGCCGCTTCTTCCAGTTCAGCAAACAGGCCAGCCAAGTCTTGTTGGCCAAAGCTGGCTGCGGCGCCCCTGGCACGGTGGGCTTCTTTTGCAAGCTGGGCAAGATCCTGCGCGGTATGGGCCGCGTCCATTCTCTCAAGGCCCCGGGGCAGTTCCTCCTGGAAGAGTGCGGCGATTTCCAAGGCCTTCTCGGCTCCAAGATCCTGTGTGTTTTCCTGCATCTGCCTATGTAAACTGGTATGCCTGTCCCTCTCAGGTGAATGCTGGCGGGCTGACAGGTAGACCGCGCCTTCGCGGCCTTGGATGACGCTCTCCAGTGCTTTTGCAAGTCGTTCCGGAGAGACTGGCTTAGCCACAAACCCATTCATTCCGGCTCGAAGGTGAGTTTCGATCTGCTCCTCCTGCACATGTGCTGAAATACCGATGACAGGAAGATTGGACAGCCGAGGGTCCGGCATCGCACGCAGGCGGCGGGTAGCTTCAGTTCCGCTGATGCCTGGAAGGTTCACGTCCATTAGAACAAGGTCAAAACGGGATGCAGGCAGCAAGGCCAGCGCGTCTTCTGCGGCAGTCACACATTGGCAGTTGTGGCCCATACGCTCAAGGTAGCCCTGCGCGACCATCTGGTTGATTTCATTGTCCTCCACCACCAGTATCGAAAGCGCAATCCCGGCATGGTTGATTTGAACCGGCGGCTCCTCGGGTTCCAAGGCCGCAGGATCGCCTGGCGCCAGCTCTACTGCCAAGGTGAACACTGAGCCGACATTTTTTGTGCTTTCCATAGACAAACGTGCGCCGATGGCTTGGGCGAAATGCTTGCTGATCGCCAGCCCCAGCCCTGTGCCGCCGAACTTGCGGGCGGTGTCTGTGTCCTCTTGCTCAAATGCTTCGAAGATGCGCGCCTTGGCCTCTTTTGAGATACCTTTGCCGGTATCGCTGACCTCGAATGTGACCCGGTGCATCCCGGCTGTCCTGCCAGTGGTGCGGGCCCGCAGAATGACTTCTCCCTCATCAGTGAACTTGAGTGCGTTGGAGAGCAGATTGAACAGGATTTGCCGCAGCTTGGCAGCATCACCTTTCACCACATCAGGCAGTTCCTCCGGTGCATCGAGCCAGAGGTGCACTCCCTTGTCGTCCGCCCCCGGGCGCAGAAGGACGACGATGTCATCCACTAGGCTGCGAAGGGAAAATGTGACATCATCCCGTTTCAGCGCGCCGCTTTCGATCTTGGAGTAGTCCAGGATGTCGTTCAGAATTTTAAGCAGGTTCTGGCCCGAGACAAGCGCCGCCCGCAGGCGTTCCATTTGCCGGGGCGGCAGACCGTCGTCAGAGAGGCTGCGCAGCATACCCAGCACACCGTTCATTGGAGTGCGGATTTCGTGGCTCATCATTGCCAGGAATTCAGATTTGGCCTGATCGGCAGCTTCTGCCTTCTGCCGGGCCTTATCATGGGCTTCGACTTCTTCCCGCAGACGCTCGGTTTGATCATCCACCAGCGACTGGAGATTGTTGCGATGCTCCCGCAACTCTTGCTCGTTACGGTCGCGGACCTTTTCCAGTTCCATCTTGTCGAGCGCTTGCTGGCGGAACACCTCCACTGCCGCCTCCATACGGGCAATTTCATCCTGCCCGCGGGGGCGGACCGGGTGGTCCAGTTGGCCGCGCATAAGCGCGGCCATGGTGCCCGCAAGATTGTTGAGGCGGTGGGTGATGCTGCCTCGAACATAGAACCACAAGACAGCCAGCGACAGAAGGAAGCCGGTGATGGCGGCAAAACCATTGCGCAGCTGTGCCCGCTGAATGTCGGCGGCGGCGGCATTGCCCGAACTGATCGCCCGCGCTTGCGCCTGATCAGCGACGGCCGATGCCTCATCACCCAGCTGCAGCGCGGTGTTCTGCAGTTCCTGCTTCAGAGCGGTGATGCGGGTTTCGGTCGTCAGTATCCGGGCACGCAGGACGAATAGGCCTGCGTTGCTTTCTGGCAAGGTCTGCAACTGCGCTGCATACTTTTCTGCCTGCTGCCGTCGGCCGGGATCGCGAATTGCCTGGATCCGTCTGGATACGATCTCCAGGCGGCTGGTCAACGCGTTTTCAATTTTCTCCAATTCCTCCACAGTTTCGGCTTCCTCGATCCGGTTTATCAACAGTCCGATTTCTGCAGTTTGGGATCTGAGTTCGAACATCAGGCCAAGCTGAAACAGGTCCACCTCAATCAGCTTGTCCAGCAAATCGGTGCGGGCCTGCTCCTCCACTGGAGAGCTGCCCGGCCCGTAGAGGCTCGAAATGACGGCTGTTGTGCCCATTTCGGCATTTGCAACCAGCGTGTCGGCCATGCTCAGCAGGTTATTCGCGGCGGTCAGGTTGCGGGTGGTCAACTGCTTGAGCCCGCTGTGCAGCGCGATGCGGGTTTCCACCAGTTCATCAAGCAGCGCCAGTACCCTTGCAGCATCTGTAACGGTTTCCCGCAGCGGGCTGGATCCGGCAATACCGCCACGTTCCAGGGCGTCCAGCCGCCGGGTGAGCGCCCCGATCTGAGCGGACAGAAACTGCGCCCGGTTTGCCCGCTCCGCCTGAGTTGCGACACCTGCCAGTTCCGGGGCAATGGCTATGATCCGGGTGCTTTCCTCAGCCATGCCGCGGACCTCGGCGATGGCGGGAATGGTCTGGCTGATCACTTCTGCCTGTCGCCGTGCAAGCACACGCAATTCGATCAGCCCAAGAATCCCGGCAAGGGTTGGCAGTCCCGCAATCACGATGAATGCGAGGCTCAGTTTTCCGCCAAGGCCGAGCTTTCCTAACATTCAGGAACTTTCGCCTGCATTTGCCGATTTCGCAAATTTGAATTTCCCTTTTCGGTTCCGCTGCCTATCCTCCAACCTTGGAGAAGGGGACCTCATGCGCGCAGTGTGGCTATTGCTTTTCACGTGTTTCAGCACAATGGCGACTGCGGACAGCTGGCGGCTGCAGGTGCCGCGGACCGCTTTTGACTACGGCAGCGGGCTGGAGGCCGTGGACTATACGCCGCTCGAACGGGCGGAGCAGGAATGGCGCCTGTGTATTGCCTATCCGCACTTGAAAGATGCCTATTGGCTTAGTGTTAACTACGGCATGGTGGCGGAAGCCGCCCGGCTGGGGGTGTCTTTCAAGCTGGTCGAAGCAGGAGGTTATCCCAATCTCAGGCGGCAAATACAGCAGACTGAGGCCTGTGTCGCAGATGGTGCTGATGCGCTGATCCTTGGTACTGTATCTTTCGCAGGCCTTACCAGCACGGTTGAGCGGATTTCGGCTTCTGTTCCGGTGATTGCTGCTGTCAATGACATTGCCGATGCCGGGATCACGGCCAAGGTAGGGGTGTCGTGGACGGAAATGGGGGCCGAAGCAGGCAGGCTCATTGCCGCGCGCCATCCAAAGGGGGCACCAGAAGTCAAGGTTGCCTGGTTTCCAGGGCCGGTGAAGGCGGGTTGGGTGACCTTTGTCGAGGAGGGTTTCCGCGCCGCACTTGCTGGCAGTTCAGCCAAGATCGCGGTTACAAAATATGGTGATACCGGGCGCGAAATTCAGGTGCGGCTAGTTGAGGAAGCATTAGATGCGGTTCCGGACCTAGACTACATTGCAGGCTCCGCGCCTGCTGCAGAAGCCGCAGTGTCAGTGTTGCGTGCCCGTGGTATGCAGGGGCAGGTTCAAGTTGTGTCGGACTACATGACTCATGCGGTCTACCGCGGGGTCCTTCGCGACCGCATCATTGCTGCGCCGACGGATTTTCCCGTGCTTCAAGGGCGGCTGGCAGTCGAAATGGCAGTGCGCGCAATCGAAGGCCGATTGAATATCAAACACGCCGGGCCTGCCATCAGGATCTTCGACCGCAGCACAGAGTCAGGAGACTTGCTGGACCAGACCCTGGCTCCCGCTAGTTTCGTGCCTGTTTTCGATTTTAAGCCGCATCAGTAGGGCAAGGGTGTCAGGGCTACGCACATCCGGCTGTCCTGTTGTTGACCGCTAGCCTGCGGCCGGCCATCCTTCGGCTGTGGCCGCCAGCTGCCGTTTCGGACAGCACAGATTTATTGCGGCTGTCATGACAGCGAGACCTGCCAGATGCTCGAGGCGCAGCAGAAAGGCTATTTGCACGACACCCACCGGCTGTGTGATCCTGCGCAGACGCTCGCAAGAGTGCGTCCGCATCTGACTGATATGGGGATTACCCGGATTGCCAATCTGACCGGGCTGGACAGAGTGGGCCTGCCCACGGTTATGGTTACGCGGCCGAACTCCCGGTCAGTTGCAGTGTCGCTGGGCAAGGGGCTGACGCTGGAGGCGGCGAAGGCCTCCGGTGTGATGGAGGCTATTGAGGCCTGGCACGCGGAGCGGATTAACCTGCCGCTGCGTTCAGCCAGCTTTCATGAATTGCAAAAAGAGGCCATGGTTGCGGATGTGGCGCGGCTGCCGCGCGTGACCGGTGCCAGCTTTGACCCGCAACGGCGGATGTTGTGGATTGAAGGCACCGACCTGGCAACTGGCACCCGGTTTTGGCTTCCCTATGAAATGGTGGATACTGACTATACCGGTCCTCCAAGCGGCGGGCAGGGGGCGTTCCCGCGCACCACAAACGGGCTGGCGTCGGGCAATAGCCTTGCGGAAGCTTCCTGCCATGCGATTTGCGAGCTGATTGAACGCGATGCGATAACTCTGTGGCACCATGCGGCACCAGGCCCGCGTATTGATCCGGACACGATAAATGACGCACGCTGTCAAGAAGCGATCGGCCGGTTTGCCGCGGCGGGACTGGACGCCGGTATTTGGAACATCACTTCTGACATTGGAGTTCCGGCTTTTCATTGCATGATCAGCGAGGCTGGCAGTCGGGCCGGCCATATCGGCATCGGTAGCGGCTGTCACCCAGACAGGGCTATTGCTGCGTTAAGGGCGCTTACAGAGGCGGCGCAGACCCGGCTGACTTATATTTCCGGCGCACGTGATGACCTGAACCCTGAGGAGTTTACGCCAGCGGCTTCCGCTGAGCGAGCATCATATGTTCGCCTTTTGCTCTCCCAGTCCAAGGCCGTGGTCCGGTTTCAAGACTGCCCGACGTTTTCCTCCTCTTCCTTCGAAAAGGATCAGTCATGGTTGCTCGTCAGGCTGGCAGCAGCTGGAATGAAGCAAGTGCTGACAGTGGATCTGTCGCGTCCGGGGTTGGGAGTATCCGTGGTGCGTGCAGTGATCCCTGGGCTGGAAGCGCCGCACGACGATCCTGACTTCATCGCTGGTACGCGGGCGCTACAAGCAGCGGAGGCAAGCCAGTGACTGCAGTGGTGTTCGCCGGACCGACTATCGGTGCGGAGGAGGCGCAAGCTCTGCTGCCAGGCTCCATCGTGCTTCCCCCTGCCGGTCAGGGGGATATTTACAGAGCAGCTCGCCAGGGTGCCGAAGCAATTGGGCTGATCGACGGTTATTTCGAAGGGGTTCCCTCGGTCTGGCACAAGGAGATCCTGTGGGCGATGGAGCAGGGCATAACCATGTTCGGAAGTGCCAGCATGGGTGCCTTGCGGGCGGCAGAGCTTTCGGCCTTTGGTATGATTGGAGTTGGCAGAATCTATGCGGCTTATGCCTCAGGCGCGATCGCCGACGATGACGAGGTTGCGGTCCTGCACAGCCCTGCCGAGCTAGGTTTTGCACCGCTGAGTGAGCCAATGGTCTCGATCCGTGCGACGGTGGACCGCGCGGTCAGCGGCATGGTTTTGGATGCGGCACAGGCGGCAACGGTCCTTGAGACAGCTAAGACGCGTTTCTACCAGCAGCGGACTTGGAAACAGATTTTGGCAGATCTTCCGGTGTCGCCCTGGCGGGACCGGTTTTCTTCTTGGCTGGAGACTGGCGCGATTGATGCCAAGCGCAATGACGCGCAGGAGATGCTGGCGCAGATGGCGGTGTTTTCTGGCGCTGGGGCGCCGGGAAATAGCCAATTGAGTGAACAAATGGAGGAGACTCTCGCCTGGCAAGGGCTGGTGCGCCGCGCGGAGGCGCAGGAACAAACATTGCAGGATGCAGAGCGGTGGGTACTGGACGAACTGCGGCTGAAACCCGAGCGCTTTGCCGAGTTCAGGAACCGGGCTGCGCTACGCTGCTTGGCACTGCAAAAGGTGCGCAGGGCAGGAGTGCCGCCTGAGCGCAAGGCTTTGTTGGCGCAGCTGAACAGTCACCGGCAGGAGCACAGCCTATTGCGCAGCAAGGATCTGCAGGCGTGGCTGGTAGCTAATGGGCTAACGGCTATGCAATATGAGGCAAAACTTGGGGAAACGGCTCAAATCGCCAAGGCTGTCAGTGCTTTGCAGAAAGAGCTGGAGCCCTGCTTGCTGGCGGAACTGCAGTTGGCAGGCGCTTTCGCCGGATTAAAAGCGCGGGCCGAGGCCAAGGAAAAGCAGATAGCGGAGCAGGCGCAGCCAGACAGTCAGAAGCAGCAGAGCGAGCGGTTGCAGATGACGGCCTGGTATTTCGAATACGTCCTCCAGCGAGACATCCCGGAGGATCTTGAGGCGCACGCGTTGTCGGTCGGGCTTGGCACCGAGGAATTCTTTGAGCTGATCCGGCGTGAATTCATGTATCATCAGGGTGTCAACACAAGGCCTGCGCCGGACAGCAGGGACGAGGCAGGACAAGCCGGGTGATACCTCCGCAGGATTGGAGGATGTATGGACGATCCTTTTGTGACGGCAGAAGAAGCGCCGGGAACGCGGTTTCTGCTGTTTCCGCAATCACCGTTCCGAACGGACGAGCCGGTGCTGGAGCTGGTCGAGATTTCAGCCCCGCCGGGCACCATTGGTCCGGGGCCTTCGGGGCCGCGGATGTATACAGTTAACGCGCAGGGCAAGACGATCCCCTATGGAGCGATCGTGCAGGGGCCTGAAGGGCCAGGCATGTATCTGCCGCCCTGGCACGGTGAGCTGCATGCACCGCCTGAACCGGATGAGGACGGGCACTTCTTTCATATTGAGCCTTCCGACCCGAGGTTCGAAGCAGCACATCTTTTTGCCGCGGCGCATTTCACCTTGGATGTGTGGGAGGCCTATTTCGGCCATAAAATCCCCTGGCACTTCGCCCGCGATTACGACCGGCTGGAATTGTCGCTGCTGCCAAGCCTGGATAACGCGCACATCGGTTGGGGTTTTCTGGAAACAGGGGGTACCAGCGAACACGGCGATGAGTACCGCGCCTACAGCCTGAATTTTGACGTGGTTGCCCATGAGATCGGACATGCCATCATTTACAGCGTCGCCGGGATGCCGGTTTCCGAGGATGTTCCGGGTGAATACTATGGATTTCACGAATCCGCGGCAGACATGGTTGCATTGATTGCATCGCTGCATTTCGGATCGGTGGTTGAGGAGTTGCTGGAAAGCACCCGGGGCAACCTATACACTTTCAACCAGCTAAACCGTTTCGCAGAGCTTGCCGGAAACGCGCAAATCCGGATGGCCGCAAACACACGGTTGCTGGATGATTTTGTTTGCGGCTGGAACAGCGAGCACGCGCTGTCCGAACCCTTGACCGGGGCAATGTTCGATATCCTAGTGGATATCTTCCATGAGCGGTTGCTGGTTCATGAACTCATTACACCGGAAATGGAGGATTTGTCCGACCAACTGGAAGACAGTCCCTATTACGGCGAGGTTATGCAGGCCCTATTTGATGACCGTTATGCTGCTGATCCGGAAGGGTTCCGTCTGGCGCTGCTGGAAGCTCGGGATATTCTAGGCTCCTATCTGGCGGCGGCGTGGAGCATGCTGGATGCGGAGACTCTGACCTATGCCGCGGTAGAGCAGGCATTGCTGCTGGTCGACGGAAATTCGACGGGCGGTGCTTTTCATTCGATCATCGAGGGCAACTTCCGCATGCGCGGAATCGGCCTGGTCGAGGCCGGTCCGCGCCTGGGCGAAGCGGGCGACGACAGCCACGCACATTCCGTGCGGACACGGGTTCCGGATGGATTGTAGCCGTTACTTCTGTAATTTTTTTCCTGTTTGTGATACTTTCATCCTGAGGGAGAGTTTTGCGGAAGCGGGGCAGGCGAGGTTTGCAGCCGGCACCTTGCGGAAGGATCTTCTGGTGTTGTTGTCATAGCCACGGGAGTATGTACGGTGGCCGAGTCTTTGCTGAGTTTCTCTGAAGTGCTGTTATTTGGACGCCTCCTGAAAGATCTGCAGATCGTCAGATCGGACGTCAAAAAGACGGTGCGCGTGGCGACTGTCGAGAAGGTGAACCTGAACAACATCGACACAGAACTGGACGGCGTGGAAATTGCCGAGAACGATTTGGTTCTGGTACGGCGAAACAACGCAAACGAGAATGGTGTCTACAAAGTTACCTCAGGTGCTGGCAACACTCTGAAGCTGGTCTCGGAGATGAAGGTCTCTGCCGAGGAGCGGGTTGCAGTTCTGGAGGGAACTGAGTTCGGCGATACCGTCTGGATCCAAACCAAAGACATTCCAAAGCAAATTTACAAGCAGGCCGGGCTTCGCGGCCGTGGCCGGAACAATCTGCTGGATGCCCAGCTCAGCCTGCACGCAAAGTTTGCACGGATATATGGGTTTGCTTACGAAGGCACCTATTTTGAACTGCCTGAGCCGACGCTGTTTCTGGTGCATGGAGAGGGCAGAAGCGCGACAGATAACTTGCCAGCCAATCAAGGCGCCCGTGCGCCTTTGGATCCGTCAGTGACAGGTGTTGCGTCAGCCGAGTACCAGTTCGCAAACGACATCATGGTCTGGGAGTATGACAAGGCAGATTACTCGATCCGCATGGATGTGATGACCGGTATGCTGGAGCAGGTGCTTCTGGATGTCTACTTTGGAGGCGGCCCAGACATTAGTGGAGCGAAGGTGAGCGGTGCCAAGGTCAGTGGCGCAAAAGTAAGCGGTGCTAAAGTAAGTGGTGCCAAAGTCAGCGGTGCCAAGGTCAGTGGTGCAAAAGCGCGTGGCTCAGGTGATTGAACCGGCACGCGCGGGCCACGCGAACTGCGGAACCTGCTGGTTCGAGGACCCGAGTTAAAAACCTGCCTTCTTCAGGCCCTCCACGAAATGCAGGGTGTCTTCCTCCAGGCGGTCAGGTTGAACCTTCGTCCAGCGGTCCAGCGAAAAATTCGGATGGGCCTCGCGGTGACGGGCAGCCATGTCACGCGCCATTTCCATCTTGCCGAGTTGGGCATAGCTGGCAGCCAGCATCCGCTGGCCCTCTGTCGGGTTATTCATCTTAGTCAGCGTGTCAATCACTGCATCGTATTCCTTGAGATTGTAGTAAGCCCCGCCCAAGTGCCACAGGTACTGATCCGGGAAGTAAGGATTGAGCCGCATGGCCTGTTTCAGGTTGCTGATCGCGGTTTCATTGTCACCGGAATGTGCCAGCGCGTCAGCGTAATCCGACAGCAGATCGGCATCATTCGGGTTGAGTGAGAGGGCGCGCCTGTAAGCGCCAAGAGCGGCATCATGCTCCTTACGGTAAAGGTGAACAAAGCCCAATTCGCCAAAGCCGCGGGCGTCGGTCGGGTCCAGTTCCACAGCTCTTTGCGCAAAGGCCAGGGCTGTGTCCAGCGCGTGGTCCGCATCCTTGGCCCAGGAATACCGCCAATCGATATTCATCGTGCGGGAAATGGCTGCCGATGCCCTGGCATAGTCCTGGTCCCGGGCCAGAGCCCTTTCATACAGCGTTTGCGCTTCGTGATTGTCTTGCCGTGTGTAACGGAAGATATACTGCTGGCCACGCAGCACATAGCCGTAGGCGGCAAGGTCAGCAGGGGCGGCTTGCGACATACGCTTGCGCTCGTGCGCTTCGATCAAAACCGCGGTGGCTGCAACGATGGCGTCTGTGACCTCATCCTGAATTGCAAAGATATCATCAATATCCCGGTCATAGCGTTCACCCCAGATGGTCCTGCCGGAATCTGCATCAATCAGTTCTATTGCTATGCGGATCCGGGACGCTGCCCGCCGGACACTGCCCCGTGCCACATAGCGCACCCCCAGTTCGCGCGCCGCGTCCTGAGGCGGCATTGAGCGCGCCTTGAAGAAGAATGCGGAATTGCGGGCAATGACAAAGAGGTTTTTGAACTTGGACAGGTTCAGGATGATGTCCTCTGTCAGCCCATCGGCAAACCAGCTGTCGGTTTCCTCGCCGCCCAAGCTAGTAAAGGGCAGCACCGCAACCGATGGAATGCCCGGCAGTTGCGGATGCGCAGGCGGGCGGTCCGGGCGTAAAGTCGCGGCCATCGCGGCGCCCTCGATTTCGCTGCGAACACAATAGGAAGGAACTGGGTCTGCAATGTTCTTGAGCTGTTGGGGGCCCAGGAATTCAAAGCCAAAGCGCAACCGGTTTCGGATCTGCTCGTACACAGCTGCACTGATATACACCCGGCCCGGTTCGGCGATTTCCTGCAGGCGGGCAGCAATGTTGACGTTGTCGCCGTGAATGCCGCGGTCGTCGACAAGGATTTCACCCAAATGCACCCCCGCCCGAAATCGCAGCTGCTGATCTCCCGGACGCGAGCTGTTGTTCTGCTCGGCAATACGGTGCAGCTCGACCCCGAACTTCACCGCATCCGTGGCCGTTTCAAACAAGGCAAGTACACCGTCGCCCCGAACAGCAACAACCTGCCCGTCATGTGCCTGACAGGCGGCTTCAAGTTGCTCCAAGAGGGATTTGAGGGCGCTGTAAGTATCGATTTCATCGTTGCCCATAAGCCGGGCATAACCGACTACATCGGCAAACAGTACCGCCCCAAGTTGACGCCGGACCGTAGAAGTCTTGTCTTTGCCGCTCACAAGCTGACCTCCTCCTGCGAGAATGGCTGATACCGGCCGCAGGCCGGATCCGCTGCCGTTCGGTACCAGGGCGGGCTAATGCTGCTCATCCGTCTGGCGGATCTTGCGGGCCTGGCGGCCAAGCCCAGCCAGAATCAGCTCCGCCGCGGAAGCCGACGCTGCAGGAGGCGTCTAGTTCCCGTGCCAGTACCTGGCGGCGGTCGTTCCAATCGCCGAGCAAAAGTCCGACACTGACCATGTCGAAATGCCGGCCTTCGGCGAACCAAGCTTCGCGCATCCTGCCTTCTGTTGCAAAGCCGGCGCGTGATGTCATTTGCTGGCTGTGCTTATTGTCGGCCCGGTAGTAGGATGTAACGCGATTTAGCCCGATCTGGCGGAAGGCAAAGTCCAAAACCAGTGCCATTGACCGGATGCCAATTCCTTGCCGGCGCCATTGCTCTTCTACGAACAGCGCTATGACGGCATCACGGTTCACGGCTGAAATGCTTTCTAAGCCTGAAATCCCGCAAAGTTCCCCGGATTCTGCAGTAAT
This sequence comes from Leisingera sp. ANG-M6, assembly GCF_000813905.1. Classification (NCBI taxonomy): domain Bacteria; kingdom Pseudomonadati; phylum Pseudomonadota; class Alphaproteobacteria; order Rhodobacterales; family Roseobacteraceae; genus Leisingera; species Leisingera sp. ANG-M6. The sequence continues at coordinate 90,316 of NZ_JWLG01000014.1, read as the reverse complement.
AGCAAACCAGCATTTTGCGGGGTTTCTTTCTGTTTCTTCAGCCGGACCCCAGGAAGTCTCCATTGCAGCAGTATTGCAGGGTGCCCTGGCAGAGCGGTCAAAGCGGGCCAGATCAGACACATTTTCGAACCAGACAGCCATTGTGGCGAAATCATCCGGTTCCAGCGGCCGGAGCCGGAAAACTGCAGACTCGCTCTCTGGCATCGGCGGCCTCCTTTGCCTTGCCGTATCTGTATCCCGGTGACAGAGCAGCCGGAAAATGAGTGGGTGCCTGACACTAGCACAATCTTTAGCAGATTTATGCACCCTTGGTCAGGCCTCTGTTAAGGAGCACGCATGCGGGGGCTGCAGCCGGACTGGGCGAATGCAAGCACCGGAGGAACTGCTGCTGGAAGCGCCAGAGCATATCTTGATGGCCAGAATCTTTGAACGCAGTATTTTTTGGGGTTGCGGCCTTGGGTTGGTGTGGTTAAACCCCGCCGCAGTGGACCGATAGCTCAGCTGGATAGAGTACTTGACTACGAATCAAGGGGTCGGGGGTTCGAATCCTCCTCGGTCCGCCACTTCCCAAATTGTCGGGCGACACATAGTTTTGCCATTTGCGACAGAACCTTTCCTTTTTCGTGTCTCCAACTTCCCCGCTCGCGCCTCCTGTTCCGCCAGTGGCGAAGCCTTCCTTGATTTTCACTTCGGAAGACCTCGTGTCTTCCGGAGGGCAAAGCAGGGTGGGCGCAGCCCGGACTGCGGCCGGACGGTGATCTGACAGACGGGGCCGGAGCGGTGAAATTGGGAGGGGCCGCGCTTGGCGCGGGAGGAACCGGATTTCTCCGTGGAGGCTGACGCGCAGCGGCATCAGAACCCGTGTTCAGATTGCCGGCCGGATGGCAGGCGGACCAATCAAACAGAAAATGCCAGGCGCGCTAGAGCGGAGCGGAAGCGCGGCTGACTTCTGTGCAAGCGATCGCGGTCTCGTCCGCGATCACATTCTAAATTTGACAGGAGGGGCAGGAGGAAAGCAGCTATCAAGATCTTCAGCCGCCACTTGCCACGCGGATCACGAACTCGCACACCGCCGGACGAAGCAGACCCTCACCTTTTCTTAGCTTACGCAGGGCTCGCTAGGTCACGTAAGCTTTTATACGGCTGGTCTTAAGCGAGTAAATACTTGAGCGTGCTCACTTGGGTGGGGCAGCCGATTGTAAGACGGGTTCTGAGATAGTCTGAAAATGCAAAATGGAGGTAACCAGCCAACTTCTCGAAGTGTCTCTCCTCCGGAAATGGGGCATTTTTCTTCCTGGGAAAACCACGGCATCGCCAGGTCTACCCCAGACCTCTCGGTCCAAATCATTGGTGGCGCAGCTAAGGATCACACGTTTTTGATCATCAGGCCCATCATCGCCCAGGTAAATGAGGAAATTTACATCACAGCCGACGCGGTCGACATGCCGACGAAGAGATATGTCTACTGAGTAGACATAAGTGAAATTGTAAGAGAACTTTAAGGGAAGACCATATAGTCGCTCTACAAGCGGCACGACGGCATCTGACAAACTAACCAGCAAGTTATAATTGAACAGCTGACGCGTTCCACCGCTCCCGGGCCGCAGGGAGTTAGAGCTGTCCAGGTTCCGTCCGGATGCCGATGCAGTCGGTATCCGGATAGAGCCCGATCACGAGCTGGAAGCTCGGGATTTACCGACCCAAGAACGGGCGCTCAAGACGAGCAAGGAAAGGGCCAGGACAGCCCGAAGCGGTCATCCGCTTACCTCGGAGCCGCGAGCACCTCACATACAGAGAGGGCGGGAAGCAGACCTTCGCTGCGCATCGCAAGATATCGAGCGATCCTCAGTGTAAGCTGACATTGGCGTCGAGCATGTATCCACGCGCAAGGACGCTATGCGCCTTTAACAATTTCAATTGCTAGACGAGTAATATGCTTCCGTCATTGGCTAGGTAGTATCTACGCTTACTCGACAGTTCCCGGGGATCGGCAAGGGGCTGTGGCCGGCCAGGCATCAGGAAACAATGGTAGACCCGCTCAAGCTCAGAGCGGGTCTTTCGTTGCTCTCTTTAGCCGCGACTGGCCAGGTGGATGCCGGCAATGGTGCAGCGCACTGACCCGCCCGCCATTTCGATGGTCGGGATCTGCAGCGGCACCAGAATGGCATGGGCTTCGATGCGGTGGCGCTGTTCGGGGGTCAGCGCATCATATGCCGCTTGGGACAGCGCCAGTACCGGGCCGTCCCAGCCCATCAGCTCAATGGCGTTACCGGCAAATCCGGCGATTTGAGCTTCGCTGAGTTCGATCACATCCCGGCCTGTTTCTCCCAAACGTGCGACGATTTCGGCCCGTCGGGCGGGATCGGTGATCATGCCGGTGCCGATCAGGGCAAAGCCGGTGCCGATGCACATCAGGACGTTGGTGTGATAGACCGGTGTGCCCTGGCCATCCTGGGCGTCAAACACCATCGGTTCAAAGTTGAAATGGGTGCAAAACCGTTCCAGCGCCACCGGGTTGGTGCGGTCGCTGGCCACCGCGTAAGCCACCCGGTTGATATGGTCGAGCACCATGGCGCCGGTGCCTTCCAGAAACAGCCCGTCCGGCTCCAGCCCGGAATAGTCGATGATGTCCTGCACTCGGTACTCGGATTTGAGCATCTCTAGGATGTCCTGGCGCCGCTCAAGCCGCCGGTTTCTGGCCTTCATCGGATAGACCGCCACATGGCCGCCTGCATGGGTCGAGAACCAATTGTTGGGAAAGACGCAATCGGGCGTGGTCGGGTCTTCGCCTTCGAACACATGCACCCGAACGCCATGCTCACGCAGCACCTCCACCGCGCGGGAGTGTTCGTCATAGGCGCACCGGGCAGAATTCGCTTCATCCTGGCCATTGGCATTCACAACCGCCTGGAACGCGTTGTCAGCCGCAGTTTCAGTGTTCACGGTAAAATGGTGCGGGCGAACCATCACCACCGCGCCGGGGGCCTGCACCGAAGAGCGGATCATGCCGCGCCCTCTGCAACTGGAGCCGCGCGCAGCACCATGCCAAAGAGATCGCGTGGGTCATCCGGGTCAGCCAGCATGTCGAGATCCTGATAGAGGCCGGTGCCCTCCAACTGGTCGCGGACATAGCGCAGCGCCGAGAAGTCCTCGGTCGCAAAGCCCACCCCGTCAAACAGGGTGATCTGGCGCGCATCCGTGCGCCCTTTGGCCTGGCCGGTGATGACCTTCCACATTTCGGTCACTGGAAAGTCCCCGGGCATCTGTTGGATCTCGCCTTCAATCCGGGTTTGCGGCGGGTATTCGACAAAGACGTCTGCGCGGGACAGGATTGCGCCGGCCAGCTCGGTCTTGCCGGGGCAGTCGCCGCCAATTGCGTTGATGTGCATGCCGGCACCGACCATATTGTCATTCAGGACGGTGGCGTTCTGCTTGTCCGCGGTGCAGGTGGTGATGATTTCGGCGCCCTGGACTGCTTCTTCAGCGCTGGAGCAGGCCACCATGTTGACGCCGCGCCCTTCAAGATTGCGTATCAGTTTTTCGGTCGCCTTCGGGTCGATGTCGTAGAGGCGCAGGCGGTCGATGCCGCAGATTTCTTTCATCGCCATCGCCTGGAATTCGGATTGCGCGCCATTGCCGATCATAGCCATGGTGCGGGCGCCCTTGGGGGCAAGATGTTTGGCCACAACGGCCGAGGTGGCGGCGGTGCGCAGGGCGGTTAGCACGGTCATTTCGGTCAGCAGCACCGGATAGCCGGTATAGACATCTGCTAGCAGCCCGAAAGCGGTGACGGTCTGCAGGCCCTCCTTGGTGTTCTTGGGGTGGCCATTCACGTATTTGAACCCGTAGGTGGTGCCGTCCGAGGTCGGCATCAATTCGATCACGCCCTCCTTTGAGTGCGCGGCCACGCGGGGAGTTTTGTCAAACAGCTCCCAGCGGCGGAAATCCTCTTCGATATAGCCGGCAATGCCAGCCAGCATCGGCGCGATGCCGATCCGGTGGATCAGCTGCATCATGTTGCCGACGCTGACAAAGGGAACGTAGGCACGTTCTGACGGGGCGGGTGCGGACATGGCGTCATCCTGTTCTTCGTTTCATGCGTTGTTGCCAGCATCCTCCATGCAGATTGCTTTAGAAACCTAAACTATGCCAGGTTTACAGCTCTTTGCTTGCACAATATGTTGGTACTTATTGAGCAAATTGCAGAACAGAGATGAAGCAGCGAAGCAGCGCCAAGCATATCTTCGACGATCACGACCGGCTGCTGATCAGCCTGTTGCGCAAGGATGGCCGGGCACCGGTGTCGAAACTGGCCGAGATCATGGGGGTGTCGCGCGGCACGGTGCAGACCCGGTTCGACCGGTTGCTCGAGAGCGGTGCGCTGCTTGGGTTCACCGCGCGGGTGCGCGATGATTATGAAAGCGATCAGATCCGCGCCATCATGATGATTGAGGTGATGGGCAAGAACACCTCGCAGGTGATCCGCAGGATGCGCGGGCTTCCGGAGCTGACGATGATGCACACCACCAGCGGCAAATGGGATCTGATCGCTGAAATCACGGTTGCCAGCTTGCAGGATTTTGACCGCGTCCTGCGCGAAGTGCGGCTGATCGATGGTGTGATGAATAGCGAGACCAGCATTCTCCTTTCAAGTGTTTGACTTTTACATCGGCAGCGAGGAGCATTTAACTCCGATTCATCCGGAATGTACGATGTATGCCCAGCTTAAGATCACGCCCGATTCCAAACCTTCAGGACATTGACCTCCGGCTATTACGGGTGTTTGTGAGCGTTGCACGAAACCGCGGATTTTCAGCGGCACAGACCGAATTGAATATCGGGCAATCCACGATCAGCGGGTACATCACCAAGCTCGAAGATCGCCTCGGGGTTAAGCTCTGCCTGCGCGGCCGGTCGGGGTTCCGCCTCACCGACGCGGGTGAAAAGCTCTATGATGCGGCGATCGAGCTGTTCGAGGATCTCGACCGGTTCCGTCTGAAAGTCGGAGAGGTGCGCGATGATCTGAACGGCAACTTCTATGCCGGGACGGTGGACAGCGTTGTGCAGGTCAAGGACAGCGTCATTCCGAAACTGCTTGGCGCTTTTGCGGAGAAAGCCCCAAACCTGCACCTCGATTTGCGGTTGGCCTCCCCGCAAGCGCTGGTGCGGGAGCTGACCGCCAAACGCTTCAGCGTGATCATTCTGCCTGTTTTCAGACCTTTGGCGGGTCTGAAGGTGCTGGAGCTGGAAGCCAGGAACCCTCAGATCCTGTTCTGCGCGCGCAATCACCCTCTCTACGGCAAGTCACCAGCCGAGGAGGAGCTGCGCGCTGCCCCGTTCGCCGACAGGGCGCATATGGAGGGCTGGGCCCCCTATTCCTCGCGGGCGCTGAACGTGGCGGCGACAACCGTGGATGTCGAATGCCAGCTCCTGTTGATCCTGTCGGGCAAGTTTATCGGCTACCTGCCTGCACGCCATGTCAGCAGCTATGTGGCATCAGGCGAGCTGTGGCCGCTGTCACACCCGGAAATGGACTATGATTCCCGCATGTGCCTGGCGGTGCGGGCGGATGACGAAAGCACGGCGACGCAGATATTCACCAGCCTCGCCTCGGGTTTGACGGGGAACGTGCTGCAGAGCGAGAGCTAGAAATTCGCCTTGCGGTGGGTGACCTGCCGGGCGTGATCGATGAGCGATATGAAATCATAGACCGGAACGCCTACCGCCTGCTGCAGCCGGGCGGCATAGGGGGTGAAGACCGCGCATTCCAGAAGCAGAGCTCCGATATCGTCCGGGCCGTTGCACAGGGCACGCGCGGCCTGCTCCAAACGGTGTCCGAAAGCCTCCGTATCCAGGTCCTGTTGTTGCATGCTGCGGAACTCGGGCGTAGTTTCGATGCTCGACACAACCACTTCGGCGCTATCGGGTAGGCCCGCCAGGCGCAGCACGTCCGGCGTCAGCCGATCCGCAAAGGCCGTCAGGATCGCGATTTTCTGCCATGCCCCGATCGACCTGGCAATGAGCGGCAATTGCAGAAGGCTGGATAGGAAAACCGGTACGTTGACGGCTTCCCTGACCGCATCCTGATAGTGCAGCATGAATCCGCAATTGCTGGAAATCGCCTTCACACCCATGCGCTCAAGCTCAACCGCGATGGCAATAACATCCTGTTCTATGGACTTGTCGCCGCCGCTCACCCGCCCCACATCGGCCGTCTCCACCACCTTCATCAGCACCGGGTAGTCGTAGGTTCCCGCATGTGCGGTGTCGCCGGGAACATGCGTTTCGACAAGGTTCAGCAGCAGCAGGCCGAGCTCGTAGCCATAGCCCTGCGCCTGGGGAAGCAATCTATAGACAGTCATATCTCACCTGTTGCGTTGACAGGAGAAGGCTGACATTCGCGCCGCCCCTCTGAAACTGCAAAGCCGCGAAGTGAACTTCGCCGCCCGGCTATTGTTTGGCAGGCCGACCTCTCTACCTTCCGGCGGGCCTCCCTGCGGGCGGGGCGTAATTGGCCCTTTGGAGAAAGTTATGCGGATTCAAGAGGGTAAGCTAAAATCACTCTATACGGGCTTTGCCCGCAAACTGGGGGCGGACGGCCGGGAGGCGGCGACCTTTGCCACCTGCCTTCTGCGCGCGGACATCCGCGGACACACGACGCAAGGGATGGGGTTGCTGCCCTATCTGGTCGAGCTGTTCGACGCAGGGGTCATGGCCTTCTGCAGTGCGCCGGAAATCATCCGGGATAATCCGGCCTCGGCGCTTGTTGATGGCAAACGGGGCATGGGGCAGATCAGCGGCACATTCGCGATGGATCTGGCGATTGAAAAGGCCCGCACTTGCGGCATCGGCTTTGTCAGCCTGCGCGGCGGCGCCGATTACGGCATGGCCTCCAACTACGCGATCCAGGCGATTGAGCAGGGGTTGATCGGCATGTCGATGAGCACCGGGCCTGTATTGGTTGCGCCATGGGGCGGCCGGGATGCCTGGTTCAGCACCAACCCGATCTCACTTGCGGTGCCTGCCGGCGACCGGGACCCTATCGTGATCGACATGGCCACCAGCGCCAATTCGATGGGCCGGACCGTTCTGGCGGCCCGCGATGGCCAGAAGCTGCCCGGGCGGCAGCTGGTCGACGCGCAAGGGAATTACACGGACGACCCCGCGCAGGTCATCCTGAACCCGATGGACCGGGAATCCGGCATGGCCGGGGCGCTTCTCCCCGACGGGCCCAAGGGGTTCGGCATGGTGCTGATCGTCGAACTGCTCGCAGCGCTCTTGAGCGGCGAGCGCAGCTGGCAGGATGAGCACCCTTCGGACGGGGTGAACCGGCAGGCGTTCTATGGCCAGACCTTCATCGCCATTGATATCGCCAAGTTCCAGGATCCGGCTGATTTTGCAGGAGCCGTAGAGAGGATGGTCGAGACCCTCTCTTCGTCGCGCGCGGCCAACGGGTTCGACCGCGTGCGCTTGCACGGCGCAAAGGCGGCCGAAGCAATGCGCGATAACCAAGCCAACGGCATCTTCGTGCGCGACGAAGAATGGCAGCTGATGGCATCCGCCGCCTGCAAGCTCGGTATCCACCTGCCCGCAGTGTAGCATTCACCCACGGGCGCGGCCGTCAGGCCGTGCCGCCCCAGCGGCCGCTCAAGGGTGAGTGACCAGCACAGAACATTTCGCGAGGCTGGTGACTTTGTGCGAAACGCTGCCGAGCAGGTAGTTTTCCGCATCTCCGGAGCCGCGTCCACCCAGAACGATCAGGTCGGCGCGGTTCTGTTCTGCAAACCCGAGGATCGTGCGCGCAGGCGGGCCGCGTTTCACCACTGCGCGGATATGGCTTGCGCCCATTTGCAAAGCCGCAGATTTTGCCTCTTCACAGATGCCTACTGCATGGGCCCGCAGCACATCCTCCACTGTGTCCGGGTCATCCACATCGACCATGGACAGCGACGCATCGAGCAGGCTGTGATGGCGGAACACGGTTAGTATCAGCAGCCGGGCCTGTGTCAGCCCTGCCAGCTTCACCGACTCGCTTAGGGCCTTGCGGGCCCCCTCAGAACCGTCCACGGGGCATAGGATTTTCTGGTACATAGCTCTGCTCCCTGCCTACCGGAACGCCATGTCGCGCAGGAGCAATGCGATCTGCGGAAAGAAGATCAGTGCCGCCGCCACACTCAGCAGGATGAAGGTGAACGGGAAGATCCCGCGGATGACGTCCGCGTAGGGCTGTTTGAAAATCGCAATCGCCGTAAAGATATCGCAGCCGAACGGCGGCGTGGCGGAACCGATAGCCACCTGCAGGGTGATGATGGTTCCGACCAGCACCGGATCCAGCGCATTGGCTTCGACGACCGGTGCAAAGATCGGCACAAGGATCAGAATCACCACGATCGGGTCGACAAACATGCAGCCTACAAAGAACGACACTGAGATCACCGCCAGCACCATTTTCGGGCCCATCCCGTCGATGCCGATCGACCCGAGAATGGCCTGCGGCACCTGGGCGAATGAGATTACCCAGGAAAAGGCAGCGCCTGCGGCAATGAGGACAAACACCACCGATGTGATCAGGCCGGTGGACTTTGCGATCTTGTAGAGATCCGCTAGCCCGAGCGTCCTGAAAATGATGAATTCCAGAATGATGGCGTAGAGCACGCAGGCCCCGGCCGCTTCGGTCGGGCTGAACACCCCGCCATAGATGCCGCCGACGATGATGACGGGAAACCCCAGGGGCCAGAATGCCGCCCGCATCGCGGCCAACCTCGCGCGCCAGCTGCTCCTGGGCTCTTTCGGCACGTTGTTTCTGCTGGCATGGATGACACAGTAGACCGAGAACAGCACCATGATCAGAAGTCCGGGCCCGATGCCGGCAATGAACAGTTCGGCAATCGAGGTGCCCGAGATCACGCCGTAGATGATCATGCCGATACTCGGCGGGATCAAAAAAGCGATGTCGCTGGCGTTGATGATCAGCGCCAGAGTGAAGGAATCCTTGTAGCCGGATTGCAGCATCCGTGGTCGCAGCGGCGAACCGACAGCGACAACGGTGGCCTGCGTCGAACCAGATACCGCGCCGAACAGAGTGCAGGCAACGGCGGTGGATACGGCCAGGCCGCCACGGATGTGACCGATGAAGGTCATTACCAAGTCGATCAGCCGCGAGGCCGACTGCCCGCGCGTCATGATCTCCGCTGCGAGAATGAAGATCGGCACCGCCACCAGCGAGGCAGGGCGGATCCCGGCCAGCATCTGCTGCACCATAAAATCCATTTTGCCGAAGCCTCCGAAGGTCTCGTAGAACCCGTAGCCCGAGCCCAGCAGCAAAGGGATCATCATCGGAAAACCTGCTAGGAGCAGGACGATCATAATAGTGGTAATCTTGAGTGCCATCGGCAGGTCCTACAGCTCGATTTCGTCTTGGCCGTACCCCTCGCGCACATGGGTCGACAGATAGGTTCCGGTGCCGGACAGGTTCTTCAGCGCGGTGAGCGCGTATTGCGTTCCGGCGATGAAAAACCCTAGCGGGACAAGGAGATAGGACCAATAAACAGGGATGCCCAAGGCGGGCAGCACCCGGCCCTTGGGGGCGACGTTGAAAAACACGTAATCGATGGAGAACCAGAACAGCGCATACATCACTGCCGCGGTGACCAGCGCGATCACGATCATCATCTTCTTTCGCAGTGCGGCGGGCAGCGCATCAAACACCGCCGACATTCGGATGTGGCGGCCATGGCGCGCCGCATAGCCGATCCCGGAAAAGGTGACGAGGATGATCAGGACTCGGTTCAGCTCTTCCGAAAAGAACAGGCTCTGCTGAAAGAAGTAGCGGCCCACCACATTGGACATGGTGTTCATGGCCATCAGCATGACCGCCGCGGCCAGCAAAAAGGCCTCAATCCGGCTGACCCATGTGTCGATCATGCCGGCAATGCCCGGCAGGGCAGAGCCGTATGCCGAAGTTTCGGGTGTGTTCTGGGCCATTGGAGGCCTCCCCTGCATTTGGCGGGGCTGACCGCAGACCCGCGGCCAGCTACTGTTCCTGAATGCCGGTCCGCGTTATTGCATCGCGGCGGCGATATCCGCCTTCATCTGTTCCAGGATTGCAGCCCCCCGTTCGCCGGTCATCTCGACGAACTTGGCTTCCACTGCCTTGGCGGCTGCTCGGAAAGGCGCCCGTTCCTTTTCGTTCAGCACCACTACTTGCATCTCCGGCTTGGCTTCGAGGATCTTTTTCAGGGAGTCCTCTTCCAGGCCCTTCTGGTAGGCGACGATGTATTCAAAGGCCGCCGACACCGCATTGCGCACCACCTCCTTGTCCGCTTCGCTGAGCCCGTCAAAGAACTCCTTGTTGGCCATGAAGGCAGTGGTGAAGTTGCTGTGACCGGTAAATGTTATTACGTCGGTCACCTCGTACAGCTTGGTGGACCAGACAAAGGAAGTCGGATTTTCCTGCCCCTGGACGATATTGGTCTGGAGCCCTCCATAGACCTCGCCCCAGGGCAGCGGAGTCGGTACCGCGCCGAACGCCTTGTAGGCCTCCACCAGCAGCGGGTTGGTCATCACGCGGAACTTGACCTCGTTGAGGTCGGCCGGGCTGTGAACCGCACTTTTGGTGGTCATCACGACTTCGCCTGTCGGGAACATCTGCAGCAGCTCCAGGCCCTGTTCCGCATAGATATCCTTGAATGTTTCGTTGATAGCTACGCTGTCGCGGAAGAAATTGGCCAGATGCTCCGGGCTGTTGGGCAGAAGATAAGGAACAAAGAAGACTTGAGCCTCGGGGATCAGAGCGCCGGTGAAGCCGGGGGACTGAATGACAAATTCCAGAATGCCAGCCTGGCCCTGTTCCATCACATCGTCGGATTCACCCAGGGTGCCATAGGGGAACAGTTGCAGCGTGTGGTTCGAATTCTGTTCGATCTCCGCCTTGAGGCGCTGCGCAAATTTGCCCTGGACCTCATCAATCGCCTCCTCGAAAGCAAATTTCCATGTATCCGCGCGCGCGCCGGAGGCGGTCAGGCCGATGGTTGCTGCCACCGCGGCTGCAATGACGCCTGCCGCCAGCTTCCGGGGTTCTGGTTTCCACCACTTCATGTGTTCACTCCCTACTTTGCAGTGATCGGTGCGGTAGGTCGGACCCGCACCATTCTAGCTGTGTTTTCCCATCTGCCCGGCAGGCTCATGTAGGCCGACTCGCCGGGCGAAGGGATCGGCCAAAGGTCCTGTTCCGGAGCGGCAAGTTAAATTCCTGGCGTGCGATGTTCACTTTGCCGAAAGGCGACACATCCGGCCATCGGCGCTGCTAAGCGCCCGTCGCAGCCCCAACCCGGCAAGTACACTTTGCCGATCCCAGATGTTTCGAGTCGGCTTCATTGCCTAGATTGATCTGGAAACGAGCAGTCCAGGGCGTCACCGTCTCCTGGCCCTGTTGCTTTGCGGCATGGGCCGCGCAATTGCGACGCGGAGGGGCAGTCCTGGAACTGGAGGAAGCCAAGGGACATAGGCACATGACAGATAAACCCGATCTCGCAGCACTGTTTGGAGCAACTTCCGCAGAGACATTCCTCGGCCTGGAGGCCTGCAGCGATCTGGCCCAGATCGACGCTTCCTCCGCTTTCATCGGCGCGCCCTGCGCGACTCCCTACGGCTCGGTCGGCGCCTACTGCCGCAACGGGCCCGACTCGCTGCGCCGCGCCATTGCCTCCCTGACTGCAAACATTGAACGCCACAATTTCGATCTGGATGGCCCCACATTCCCCCCCGGCACGAAGGCAGCAGTGGATTGTGGGGATCTGCCCTGGAGTGAAACCAATTTTGCCGCCAACCGTGCCGCAATTCGTGAGGCGATTTCGGTGGTTACCGGCCGCGGTGTGGTCCCGATCCTAGTAGGTGGAGACGATTCCGTTCCAGTCCCCATGCTGGAAGCGCTCGGGGAGACGGGCAAGACCTACACCGTTTTACAGATCGATGCACATATCGACTGGCGGAATGAGCATATGGGCGAAACCAAAGGCCTGTCGTCAACTATGCGCCGCGCCTCCGAAATGGATCACATCGGCAAGATCATCCAGGTAGGCGCGCGCAGTATTGGCTCAGCCCATACGGATGATTACAAAGATGCGCTGGCTTGGGGAGTGAAATTCTTTTCTGGCCCTGATGTACACCGCAATGGGATCGAACCCGCACTGGGAGAGATTGAGCCCGGCGCAAATGTAGTCGTCTGTGTTGACATCGATGCCATGGACCCCAGCATTGCCCCCAACACTATCGGGCGGGCACCAGGGGGATTGAGCTACTATCATGTGCTGGATCTCATCCAGGGGGTGTCAGACCGCGGATCCATCGCTGCAATCGATTTCGTCGAAATCATGCCCGAGGTCGATGTGGATGGCATAGGCGGCATCACAGTATCGCGTCTCGTCGCGGCAACGATGGGGATTATCGCACGCCAGCAGATGGCATAATCTTTCCATTTGGCAATTGTCGCTTTCTGCGAGCGGACCGGAGTCCGCCTCGGGAAGTCGGTATGGCCTGATAAGGGCCATTAACTAGTCTGAAGCACCGAGGTTAAGGGGATCTGGGCTGTGGTTAGCTGCCAAGCGGCACAGTCCAGGCCGCTTCTGCAACAATGACTGGATTTTCCTGTCCACAAGGCACTAGCCAGTTTGAAATGCCGTAGCCGAGTGCGAAGGGCCGCTTTGGGGAAGCTGCACCGCGGCGACGGCCCCCTTGATCCGCGGCAGCTAAGGGCCGTCCTTTACGAACCGCTGGCTTGGTTCAAGGCGGATGCTGCGCCGCATCCGAGGTCGGCTGAGAGCCCATTTTGCAAGATCTCGCGCGCTGCATCAATGGCAGGTTTGCTATCCTTGCTGCAGGAGCGCCTCCACAATTTTTCTAGGTCCATGCAACAATGTGGTCGATCAAGAGGCGCGAAAGAGAACGTCGCCGGCTGGTGCCGGGCCAGACGCCATAGGTGCCTAGATCCGGAATTGACCAGTCAGGGAGCACTTCAGCAAGGGTTCCGTTTTCCAGCTCTGGATCTGCCACCAAGGCAGGCAGTCTTTGGATCCCCAAACCTGCGCAAAGCGCAGACCGCAAGGCGGCAAAGCTATCGACAACCACGCGGCCCCGATTGGTGTGCAATGTTCTTTGGTCTTCGCCCTTTGTGAGGACAACCTGATCAATCAGACCTTCCATGGCTACAAAATCTGCGGTTTTCAGATCATCCGGCGTTGTCACGCCCGAAAGGGTTGCCAGATAGGACGGTGCGCAAACGAGCTTTCTGCCTGCGCTGCCCAAACGGTGCGAGCGCAGATTGGAATCGGGCAAGTCCCCCACACGCAAGGCCAGATCAATCCCTTCGGCCACCAGGTCAAAATTGCGGTCAAGGTAGCGGACGGTAAGTGCCACCGCCCGGTGCTGAAACGCGAAATCCCAGATGGCCCGTTCGTAACTGCTGCCTGCCATAAAGGCAGGCAGGGTTATAGTAAGTGCTCCGGCTGGCTCATTGCTGATGTCAACGACGCTGTTCAACCCGTCTTCAGCAGCTGCAACCATGCGCTGCGTGTGCTCAAGAAGCCTCTTGCCCTCACTGGTCAGCGAAAGCGAGCGGGTAGACCGGTAGAACAGCGTGACACCGAGCCGGTCCTCCAGCTTGGTCACATGTTGGCTGATCCCCGAAGTGGCCAGCCGCAGCCGTCGGCCCGCAGCCGAGAAACTGCCGGTTTCAGCGACAGTAGCGAAAATGGCCATGGCGCGAAGGTCATCGATCATCTTTCATCCTGACTGAATAATGATTTCAACATGATCCATATTTTTGAAAAGCGCTGCAACCGCTAGCTTGTTGCCAGAAGAGGACCTTGAACATGACACTCATCAGCATCTTTGTTGGGCTTCTCTCGGCCTTTTTTCTGTTTGCCAGTTCGATCAAGATTTTCGGCTGGCAAAAGTTTATCTTCGACACCCAATTAACGATGTTCATAAAATACGGCCTGAACCGGCAGATCATGATGCTTGTCGGTCTTGCCGAGTTGTTCGGAGCAGTTGCAATCTGGTTTCAGGGCTCAGTGTTTGGAACCTTGGGGGCACTGGCGCTCCTCGGCACCTCAATCGGCGCCGTCGGGTGCCACCTGATCTGGGACACATGGAAAGAAGGCGTTCCTGCGATGATCACAGGCATACTTTCTGCCGTTGTCGTGTGGTCGTGAATTCCGGCGCTCTTGGGCCTCCTCGGACTTTTCTAGTTCGCGCAGTTGGAGAAAAAACATGACAGAGAGCATCCGCGTTTCAATTGCAAAGGGTCTGTATCTGGAAGGCATTCGCGACGGCAAAATGGCCGAGGCCCTCGAAAAGTACACAGGCGATAGATATACCCAGCACTCCACTGGCGTGCGAGACGGCAAGGAGGGGTTATTGAATTCTTCACACCCTTTCTGGAACGCAATCCTGTCCGTGACATTCAGGTAGTGCGAACCATCGAGGACGGGCGTTTCCTTTTTTGCCACGTCTACCAAAGCCTCAACAACGGCGAGGTGCAGTGGGTCACCGGCGACATATTCGACACCGATGATGAAGGCCGTATCGTTGAGCATTGGGACGTCATCGCCGAATACAAATGGCCGACTGTTTCCGGGCGCACCATGGTGGACGGCCCCACCGGGATTGAGGACCTAGACCAGAAAAAGGCGAATAAGGCCTTAGTGCAGGACTTTGCCGAAAAGGTGCTGATAGACGGGCGCACCGATCTGGCACCCAACTACATCTCCGCCGGCCAATACGACCAGCACAACCCCGAAACAGGCGACGGGCTGGAAGGCTTGGCCAAGCACCTGAAAGAGATGATGAGGAGTGGCTAGGCCGCGCAATATGTGAAAAGTCACCGTTTGCTGAGCGAGGGCAACTTCGTGGTGATCTACAGCCATGTGAAACAAGGCGGTGATGACTGGGCCTTCTTCGATCTGTTTCGCCTCAAAGGGGGCAAGATCGTCGAGCACTGGGACATTCAGGAAAAGATCGGTCCAAAGGAGACCTGGAGAAACTCGGGCAAGTTCTATAGCCGCGTTCCACTCAAGCAGTCATTGCAAAATCGGTAACAAATTTTGGCTCCGTCCGGCACTATGTGAGTTTACCGGCGCCAAGTCCTCGCAGTCGCGGCGAACGGCAGAAACGGCGGGCTGCACCACAGAATCAGGATGCTGTTGCCAAGGTCGGGAATGGGCCGGATCATACGCAATCAGCCTTGGATCTTCGGAGCAGTGAAAAACACGTCACTGAACGAACATCGGTCGCAGCATGTCATCGGTGTCAAGGTTAAGTGCGCTGCGCCAGAGCGGGCTTTTAAACACATGACACACCTGCTTGGCAGGGCCGTCTTCGCGGGTCTCGAGTAGCAACCCCGCCCATTCGAGCGGTCGTAGCACGCAAGATGAGAACGCGGCCATCTCTCGCCACCCCTCGGTGTGCCAATCTTGTGGCTCACCATAGAAGGCTTCGAACAAAGCAGCCTCGGTCGTGCCCTGATCAGCCTCTACGTTTATCACGTTCATCCAGACGTCCCATTCTCCTATGGGGCGGTCGTCGAAGCGCGCATAGGCAGCGTGATCAATCCGGAACACAAAGTAGGGGATCAGCTTGGAAAACAAGTGGCCAGGGGCTTGTGCCAGTTGTGTACCACTCTTGGTCAGCCGAAATTCCCCCTTGAAGTGACGTCCCAGGCGCAGGGAAATCAGCAGGAAATGCAAAACCTCGAGCGGGGGAAACTCATACTCATTGATCACCTTGTTGTAGCGGAACATCTCTTCTGCACTTCTCCCCGGCCAGTCGAAATGCTCGACGGCCCAATGGACGAAGACGCGCTTGAAGGCCATGGTTTTGGTCAAACCGATTGATCCGTGCTTCTGCGCATATTGCAGAGTAAGCAGAGCGCCCCGAAGCAGCGGAGAATGCGCGAGGTCGGGATGGTCATCGGCGAGAGTGCGGAATTCGATCATGCCAGGATGCTGCCACAGTCCGCGCTGTAGTGCCATGATGTCCGCACAGGGTGAATTTGGCGTTATCAGAATTTCGCGCCTGCAGCGAATGGCCAGTAAGACAGGCCGCGCGGCAACATGCGGCTTAATGCTGAATGGCAGTTGTGGGCCGTCTTTTCGGTGGATTTTGCCGCCATTGCGCAGATGTTGCGTGGTAACGAGGTTAGCTGTGAGGCCAATTTACCGGAATCGAACCATTCAAAATGGGTTTAGCGCTTCGGGCCAGCGCCTGGGATGTTCAGTAATCACCAGCAACACATCCGCCCCGGTCAGCGCCTTGCGCGCATCCTGGATCATTCGCAAATTCAGACTGTTGATTTCTGCCGCCGAGACCGGGCGGCCGGGATTGTAATAGACCGTCACCAAGAAAGTACGCCCAAGTTTGGTGACCGACATGTCCTGCAGCGCGCCGCCATCCTCGGCGATTGCAGAACGCAGGCTTTGCCGGGCTGCAGCGATACTCTCAGGGCTAGCGCTGGCACCGGCCAGTCGCCCAGCCCAACGCGAAAATCCCGAACATAGGAACCGATCGCCAGCAGACAAAGCAGCAGGACAGTCACTGAATCACCCACCGGTGCGACCGGCGCCAGCGGACCATCCCGGAACAAGTAGATGGCGCCCAGAGCGCGCAATTAATCCTTGGCGGACTTCGTACGGGCGCTATCAGAAGAAAACCGGTACGCCGCCGGGGGTGTAAAAGGCCTGGGACTGCCCGCAGCAATGTTTTCCTTCATTTCTTCGGGCCTATGCCAGCGGCCATGTATTCAAGCAGCTCGAGGCAGCGTTGAGCGGACGGGTTGCCCCGACCGAACCGGGTAAGCTTTGCATAGAGCCGGGTGCATCTTGAGTGCCAATCCACGGGCATTTCAACCAAGGAACCCCTGGCAAGATAGGAATCGGCAAAGCTGCGCCAACCCAGTCCCAAGCCGGCGCCGGCCGCAGCGGCCTCCAGCAAATAGACGTAGCTGTCGAACTTCTCTCTGACCTGCCAGCCAGAAAAGTCAGGATGTGCCCGTTGCCAGTCCCGCCAAGTCATCCAGCCGAAATTGTCCTTGCTCAATTCCAGCAGCGGCGGAGGGGCACAGGAACTTTCGAGCGCTGCTTTCGCCTGCTCGATCAGTTCAGGCGTGCCGACCGGTTTGATTTCCTCCTCGCAAACCACGACGTGCTCTTCCGTCGGAGGGAGTGATGAGTACTCGAATACGATATCAGCTCCAGTATCTATTGCCGACCGGGTGAGGTTGTATTCTGCGGTCAGCAGGCGCAGCTCAACCTCCGGGCCCAGAGCTTTACGCAGCTGACCATGGCGCGGCATCAGCAAAAGATGTGAAACCGAATGCGAACAGACCAGGGTGACCAGATTCCCGGTCCGCGCCAGGCCGCGGACCGAATCCTGCAGCATGTCGAGGCCCTGTACCGTCCCAGCATAGAATTGCTGCCCCTTTCTTGTCAGGCGGATGGGTGAGCTTCCCCGGTCAAACAGCAGTGTGCCGAAGCGGATTTCGAGATTGCGGATATGGCGGCTTATGGCGGGCTGTGACGTGTTCAACTCCTCCGCCGCGCGGGCAAACCCCTGAAGGCGGGCCACCGCTTCGAATGCAGTCAGCGCGTTGAAGGAGGGGAGAGAGTATTTCCGTTCCGGCATATCAGTTTCGATATGTCGCCATAGACGCAAAAGCAATGGAAATCCGCGGGGATCCCAGGGAAGCTCCTGTGTGAAAGACACCCTAACCGACCGGCAGATTGCAGCATGGACGACTACGAAAAACCACGTAAATGGGCGGATCCCAAGGTAAAGCTCTTCCCGCACCAGGTGGGCTTTACCTGCCCGCCGCATGATTTCGATGCAGCCCCTTCGGACTTCCTCCGCATGGCGCCGCGCAGTGTCGGAGCCCACGGCTGGATGCTGCATGTGCCAGATTATGCGCACCGGCTGGACCAGCGAAAAAAGAACTTCGGCATGCTTGAGGATTTTCTGGAATGCATGGCGAACAATGGTGCCGATGTTTGCGGCCAGGTGGGGTCGAACTGGGTGCATGCCTCCGGCCTTGGGGTCGAAGGGATCCGCCAGCACTGCGAAATGCTGAGCGATAAATACGAGACCCCGTTTCACATGGCCGGCTACGCCATGGTTGAAGCTCTGCGTGCAAGCAATGTCGAGAAGGTGGCGCTGAATGCCTGCTACCATCCTGCCAGCTGGTATCAGGGCACCGCGGGTTTTCTGAAGGAGGCCGGGTTCGACGTGCTTTGGGCCGGGAACTTCTTTGATCAGGGCTGGTTTGCTTCTCAGCAGGAGGTCGACGACTGCATCTGGTGTTTCGACGAAGAACTGATCTGGAAGTCATTTGAGTTTACCGCAGAGCAAGCCCCCGATGCCGATGCTTACCTGATCAACGGAATGAGCAATTACCGCCGCCCATCGGACGGGATTGCGCAGCGCCCGGTCCATTATGCCGCCGCGCTGGAGGAGCGTTTGGGCAAGCCGGTCATCGGCCATGACATCGCGCTTTACTGGCAGATTTTCAAAACTCTCGGCATTGCGCCGGAAACCCCGCTCGGCAGCCTGCTTTCATCTTTGAAGGACTGATCATGCATAAGATTGTTGCCCTTTGGGCCATTCCCCGTTCTACCTCCACCGCGTTTGAGTGGATGATGCGGCAGCGCGGTGATCTGGATTGCCTGCACGAGCCTTTTGGTGAGGCTTGGTATCAGGGCGAAGACCCTCTGTGGCCGCGGTTCAGGGAGGGGGAAAAAACAACGCCCGGTCTGACACTGGACAGTGTGTGGGATGATATCCGGGAACGGGCGCGCAAGGGTCCGGTCTTCCTTAAGGACTTTCCGCACTACATCAATCACATGTGGGACGCGAAGTTCCTGTCGCAATTTACCCATGCTTTCCTGATCCGCGATCCGGCCAAAACCATCACATCGATGCACCACAAGTGGCCCGACTTTGATGAGCTGGAAGTGGGATTTCCCGAGCAGCGGGCCCTGTTCGATCTGCTGACGGCGCTGAATGGCACACCTCCGCCGGTCGTCGACAGCGACGATCTGCTGGAATACCCGGAGGAGATGACACGGGCCTTCTGCGATGCAGTTGGCATCCCCTTCATTCAAGAGGCGCTGACATGGGAAGCGGGTGGCGACCCCTCTGCCCACAGTTGGTGGGACGGCGGGTCGTTTCATGCAAACCTGGCCCAATCCACCGGCCTGACGCCGCAGAGGCGCAAGTACATCGATCTTGAGGACACGCCGGAACGGGTCCAACGGGTGCATCGCCGGATGAAGCCGCACTATGATCACCTGTACAAGCACCGCATACGTGTGCTGCAACCCGCAGATTAAAGCAGGAGTATTTAGAGGATGCAGCAGCCCGGTTCAGTGAAAGAAGTCGTCGAAGCCGGTCTATGCATCGGTTGCGGACTGTGCGAGGCGCTGGCGCCTGAACGCTGGAAAATGGCCTTTACGCCGAAGGGCCGCCTGCGCCCGTCCAGGATAGGCGCGGGATCTGATGCGGAGATCCTGCAGGCCTGTCCAGGGGTGATCGCCCGCCCCATCAGCGAGGCCGCACCGCGGACGGACACGGTTTGGGGCGGCTATCACCGGATGCAGGAAGCCTGGGCGGTTGATCCGGACACCAGGTTCCGGGCGGCATCTGGCGGTGTCCTGACTGCGCTGGCTGCGCATCTTCTGCGAACCGGCGAGGTGGAATTTATCCTGCATTGCGAGGCTGACCCGCAGGCGCCGATGCGTTCTAAGTGGTGTCTCAGCGATACGCCGGGGCAGGTGCTGGATCGGGCCGGGTCGCGCTATGGGCCGAGCGACACGCTGGCAGGTCTGGCCGCTGCGCTTGACTGGGATGCGCCCTTTGCTGTGGTCGCAAAACCCTGCGACGCCGGTGCGCTGCGCGAGCTTGCCAAAACCGATCAGCGGCTTACCCGCAACCTTGTGGCGGTGCTGGTTATGGTCTGCGGCGGGGCCTCGGACCTGGGCAAGTCGCAGGCCGTGCTGGATGAGTACGATCTGTCCGAGGATGACATCGCTCTGTTCCGCTACCGCGGTTATGGCAACCCAGGGCTGACCCGGATCGAAACAAGCGATGGCCGGGCCTTTCAGAAAACCTATGGCGAGATGTGGGCAGACGAAAGCGGCTGGCGCATCCAGACCCGCTGCAAGATTTGTCCCGATGCCTTGGGGGAAGCCGCGGATGTAGCAGCCGCGGATATATGGCCGGATGCCAGCCCTGATGGCGATGACGAAGGCTTCAACGGGGTGATCACACGGACAGCGGCCGGCGAGCAGCTCTTCCGTGCCGCGAGCGAAGCAGGGAGCCTGACCGCCGGCGCAGACATCACCCCCCGCCAGTTCGACTCCTTTCAGCCGCATCAGGTCCGCAAGAAACACGCCTTGTCCGCTCGGCTCAGGGGCATGGCTGCCGCAGGCTCCCCGGTATATGAACATGAAGGTCTAAGGCTGGAAGCTCTCGACACCCACGATGCCCAGGAGGAGATGGGAACCCTGCAGCGTGTCCGCTGTGGCAAGTTCCATGAAGAACTTCCGTAGCAGGGTCCAGCCCAAAGGATTTGACCTGCGATGAAACTGGCGTACGCCGCACAGCAGCTTGTGTTAAGGTCCGCCTTGGTCCGAACTGATCGTTCAGCGGGACTTCCCAGGCAGTGATGCGTACGATCTTCATCGGTGGCTTCTTCTGGTGCTGTGCGCAGTTCCTATCTGGCGCGGATTTCATATGAGGCGACGGGCTTTCCGAAGATGCCGGTGTCGGGAGTAACGCCCAGCCCAGGCGTATCGGGTGGCGTGGCTTTGCCCCCGATGTTGCGTGCGCCCTGGCCCGGGACCGGATCGACCCCCAGATGATAGTGGCATAGCCAGCTGTCCATGTGATGCTCAGGCGGGGTGCTGCTGGCCAGGTGGACCGCCGCGGTGTCAGCCAGGGCGGATCCGCCTAGATCCTCGATATGCATCTTCCAGCCGACGGATACGGCGAAATCGCGCACCTGCAGGGATTTGGTCAGCCCGCCAAGCCGGTTGGGTTTGACCTTTAGCCCCGCGCAGGCATCTGTTTTCCAGGCGCGCAGATGATCGTCGAATGTGTGCAGACATTCGTCCAGCAGAACAGGTTGGCGCACATTTTGGGCGACATAGGCGCATTGTTCCAGCGTTTCGCAGGGCTGTTCGATCCAGCTGCGGGCATCCGACACGGTGTTCAGAACTTGCAATGCCACGCCCGGCAGCCAGGCCCGGTTGATGTCATAAGTCACGAATTCAGAAGGCAGCAGAGCCGAAGTTATCGCCTCGATCCGTTCGATATCGGTTTGCGGGTCGGACCCGCCTAGCTTTGCAGAATGGGTGCGGTACCCGGCGGCGCGCGCTTCGAGGATAAGAGCGATCATTTCATCGGGTGTGCCGGTGGAGATAGAGCTATTGACATGAACCGGCGCGGCTTGGGCTCCGCCCATCAGCTGCCACAGCGGCATTCCGCTGGCCTGCCCCAGAATGTCCCAGCAGGCCATGTCGACCGGGGATTTCACGTAAGGGTGGCCGGGCAGTTGTACGTCCATCAGCCGGTTTATGTGCCCAAGGCTGCGGGGGTCTTCGCCGATCAGAAACGGGGCCAGCGTTTCCAGGCCCGCACGGATGCCGGGCCCATGCGCCGGCAGATAGGTATGGCCCCACGGGCAGCCTTCGCCCCAGCCGGTAATTCCTTCATCGGTGTCGACGCGCACGAAGGTGGAATCGAGCTTTTCGAATTTCAGCCGCCCGCCGGACAGCCAGTAGGGCTTGGTGAGTGGCAAATCGAGCTGGTAGACTGTAATGCGCGAGATTTTCATGTTGCTGTCTCCTCTGCGGGCATTTGAGGATTGTCCGCGGCGGCGTTTTCTACCGACCGCCCCTCATGGGATTGCACTTTGCTCAGCGTCATTTCAGAGAGGTGGGCTGCTAACGCTGTGCTGCAGGCCGGAAGCGGCGGTGTGAATTCTGCGGCTTCTGATTTGCTGACAGTCATGCCGCCTGCCCCGCAAGCTCGAAAACCGGCGCCCCGAGATTGTAAAAGTCCGGCGTCACGCCCAGCCCCGGGGTGTCAGAGGCATAGAGCTTGCCATCACGCGCTGCCGGTCCGCCGATCCCGGTGCTGCGCGTGATGTAATTCATCAGATCCGTCGAGTTGACCAGCATTTCCTCTGGCGTGGAGGCGGCGAAATGCGCCACCGCCGAGGTCGTGATCTGACCTCCCCAAGAATCTTCGGAAACCACCGGTATGCCATGGTCAATCAGGAAATCACGCACCCGGCGGGCTTTGGACAGGCCGCCAAGGTTGGAGATCTTCAGACAGCAGATCTCAGCCCCGCGGTCATTCACGATGCGGCGGGCCATTTCGATGCCGGTCACGCATTCATCCAGCTTCATCGGCTGCTCTGCCACACGGCGCACCTGTTGGCATTCGTCATAGCTGTGACAGGGTTGCTCCAGGATAAAGTCCAGATCGCGGGTCGCGCGTGCCACACGGATGGCATTGTCGACACGCCAGCCCTGGTTCGCATCGGCCATTGCCTTCTCACCCGGTTTCAGCAGCGGCACGCCGTCGCGGATGCGGTCGATGTCGGTGACCCAGTCGCCGCCCACCTTGATCTGAAACTGCCGGTAGCCCGCTGCGCGATGCAGCTCCATCTCGGCAATGGTTTCTTCCAGCACAGGTTTTTGCGGCACAACCCGGTACATCGGCGCGCCATCGGTGAGCTTGCCCCCCATCAGCATCCACACCGGCTGGTTGGTGGATTGCCCAAGAATGTCCCAGCAGGCCGCATCAAAAGGAGCCTTGGCATAGCCATGGCCCTGCACGAATTTATCCATCAGCCGCTCGATCCGGCGCAGCTGGCGCGGGTCTTCCCCGAGCAGGCGCGGCGCGGCTAGGCGGGCAAACGCCTCCACCCCTTCAGAATGGGCAACCATGTAGTTTTCACCGCAAGGAGCAAACTCGCCGCAGCCTTGCAGCCCTGCGTCAGTATCAACCACAACCACCGACGACATCGAGGTGGTTATGGCGTTGCCCGCCCCCCAGCCATAGGAGCCGCCGACATAGGGCAGCGGGGTCTTGAATACTCGAATGCGTGTTATTTTCATGGTGTCACCACGATGTTTCCGACGTGCGATTTGGTCATGAAGGCCTGTTGCGCAGCGGCCAGATCGCGCAGCGGATATGTTTCAGCCAGAAGCGGCTTCAGGGCGCCGGTCTCGATCATGCCGACGACGCGCTGCATGGTGCCGGGCGGGCAAATCGTCGCGCCGGTCAGCTGCAGGTCCTTGTAAACCAGCTGGCGCAGGTCGAATTCCGCCATTTGCCCGGCAATGCAGCCGGAGGTCGAATAGCGGCCGCCCTGGCGCAGTGCGTTGATCAGCGGCATGAACATTGGCGCACCCACCACATCGAGAGCGATATCCACCAGCCCAACGGCAGCCTTGCGGATTGCAGCTTCCAAATCGGGCGTGTTGCGGCCGATGACGATGGCAGCACCCAGTTCCAGAAGCAGTGCCGCCTTGGCTGGGCTGGCCACCGCGATCACCTTGCAGCCCCGCAGCCGACACAGCTGAATGGCGGCGGAGCCGACGCCGCCCGATGCGCCAGTGATCACCACGGTCTCGCCAGGGCGCGGCGCGGTGCGCTGCACAAGGTTCTCGGCGGTGGTGTAGGCGCAGGGGAAGGTGGCCAGTTCCGCATCGCTGAGTGTGCTGTTGACAGGAACCGCGTTGGCCGCACGCACTATGGTATATTCGGCAAAGCCGCCATCGGCTTCGGATCCGAAGTAGCCGGAGTTTTCCGTGTTGAGCCAGTCACCATGGCCAAGCAGCCAAGGGTCGATCATGACCCGCTCACCGATCCGCGTTGCGTCTACGCCTTCCCCGACGCCAACGATTTCACCAGCAACATCCGCGCCCTGAATGACCGGAAAGTTCAAAGAGCCGCTGCCCCAGGTGCCGTCACCGGCATCCGCTTCCTCGAAGCCATCGGTGCTGCCGCTGCCCAATTCTGCATCGACGGATTTGGAATACCAGGCGGTACGCGTGTTGATATCGGTGTTGTTCAGCCCGCATGCGCCGACCTTGACCAGCACTTCGCCCTTACCGGGCTGGGGCGTCGGCACATCTGTGTACACCAGCTTGTCGAGCCCGCCGTGGCCGGTCAACACAACTGCTTTCATCGTTTTCGGGATCATCCCGGCCTCCCTGGTTTTCTTTGATATGTCTTTCTATCGGCGTTAAGGAGCGGCAGCTTCGCCGCTCCTTCTTGCGGATCATGCCGGCTGGTGAACGGCGTCGGTTGGTGGGCGCCCCGATTTCGGATCATAGGCCGGCCCACTCAGGATACGGCCCTTGCGCGGCTCACCTGCGGCGATGATCTCAACCTCCTTACCCAGCACATTCACGTGCAGTTTCACGAAGGCAAATGCGAGGATCTTGCCGACGGAGTGACCGTAGGCGACCGACGCGGTTGCACAGTCGGCAAGATCGGCATGCGTTCGAAGGAGTTTTCTAGCCAGGGCATGACGCGGTCGTAATCAGCCTCGAACAGCCAGTTTTCATATTCCCAGGGACATTCATTGTGCCAGACGGAGTTCGAGTTCTCTTTCTCGTAGATCCCGATCCGCCCCTTCTTTTGCATCATGCGGATGTAGCCCGAGGCCAACTTGTCGTCGCGGATCACCGGCAGTTCAGTGTCTAGATCCTTGAATCCGGGCACGTCCTCGGTGACGAAATAGTGGTGGGTCATCGACGTCATCGGCAGTTGCAGATCGGACCATTTGACCATCTGGCGTGCATAGGTGCCGCCGGCGTTGACGACGTGCTCGCAGATGACGGAGCCTTGCTCGGTTTCAACAACCCACTCACCGGCGTCGTTCTGGGTGATGTTCGTCGCGCGGAATTGGCGGAAGAGTTTCACTCCCTTTTGTCGGGCGCCAGTGGCCATCGCCATTGTCACGTTGGAGGGGGCAACGAGGCCGTCGTCTGGAGTGTACAGAGCGCCAACGACACCTTCGAGGTTATAGTAAGGGTGTTTCTCGGCGATGAATTCCAGACCGACCAGTTCGATTTTGAAGCCAAGCGAGCGGCCAACAGACAAGGTGTGTCGCAGCCAGTCCATTTCGTCTTCTGTGTAAGCCAGACGGAAAGAGCCACAAGCGTGCGACGTGGAGCCTGAGGTGAGCTCCGCCTGTTCCAGCAGCACCGTTTTTTCGCCCCAGGCTTCATGACCCAATGATTGGCCTGGCCGCAGCCCAAAACGCCACCGCCGACAATGACGACCTTGGCGGTTCTTTTTTTGGACATCGCAATTTTCCTGTTCGAGAGACATGGGGTTCGATAGGCGCCCTGCTGCTACGTATGTACCAAAGTTACCATCAAATGGCACATATGTACATGCTTTGGATGAGCATGAATTACCCATTACACAAATGTACCAATCTCTGTTTTGAGGTCGCTTTCGTCAGATTTGGACGAGTTGACCCCTCAGCTGCGGAAGACCGCACGTTACGTAGGACATGTTGACAAAAGGGATTCACACTACCCGCTGAGCGTAATTCAAGCTGGTATCTGCGATGGAGACCAGCTCGGCACGAAATTTGATGCCGGACGAGGAGTGGGTGTTCTTTGAACGGTTAATCCTATCTGTCTGAGCCCCGTACGAACGCAAGCCCACCAAACACCGCCTTGTTCTCGATGGAATTTTCTGGATCGCCCGCACCGGCGTCTCTTGGCGCGATTTGACTAAGGAGTTCGGCAAGAGGTTAAGTGTCTACCGCCAGTTCCGGCTCTGGGAACAGATCATGGGTGTTTTGAACGAAGGCGGCACCGTTCCGGACCTGCTGCGCTTTGAAAGAAGCGGACCTACGGTCGCGGCTTCTTTCAGCACGGCGCTACGCCAAGCTAATCTTCTACCGTTTGCTGATCGAATTTGCCGGGACCTCCAGCCGCTTGGAAACAACGTCTACCTTTTCTCCGAAAGCAATATCGAGTTCGGTTCCAACAACGATCTGCGCGGGGTGCAGGTGGGGACAGGCGAGGAGCTGAAGCTGGGGGCTAGCCAAGCGAGTGGCTCGCTGGCTGCTGGAGCGGTCAGCGCGCAGTATTCCCAGCTACCTCTGACGCCCCCCGCTCTGACGGGAAGGCGATGTTTTCCGGCCAGTGTTGCAGGAAAAATCCGCCAGTGGGAAAAAATTAAGGAATGCTTTGCCTGTGCCGTGTAACCTCTGTGCTTGGGTGTCCCCATGAGACAAATTGAGTTTTTTGCCTTCCTGGCTGCGCAGTTTGCGGTATTCAGTTCCTTGCTCCGCGCTGTCTGCAGAAAAAGAGAGGAATAGCCCTGTGAGCTTCAAGAATGCAGTTTCATTAACCTGCTTTTGTCTCAGCCTGCTGTTTGGTCATGTTGCGGCAGCCCGCAACCTGGTCATTGGCACGATCAGCGACGAGCCTGTCAAGGAAGCCCGGGTTTTCCTGCCTTTTGCCGAATATCTTGCAGCGCAACTGCAGGATGAGAGTATCACAGCAGGAGAAGTCAGAATTGCCCGGAACATTGCGCATATGGCGGAATTGCTGCGCAGCGGCGAGGTCGATGTCTTTGTCGACAGCCCGCTTGTCTCGCTCGCGGTCAGGGCAAAATGCGGTAGCCGCTTGGTGGCGCGAAGATGGAAAAAGGGTGTCGCCGAATACCGGTCTGTCGTCTTTGTCCGCCGGGACAGCGGCATCCAGTCGCTGGAAGATCTCAAGGGCAGGGTCATCGCCTTTGAAGAGGCCTTCTCCTCCAGCGGTTACATCCTGCCCCGGCACACGATTGCAACGCAAGGTGTTCAGCTCACCGCGATGAGCGGCCCGCGGGCGGCGCGGCCTGCGGAGGCCACGGGCTATGTGTTTTCCGGTGATGACGAAAACACCATCGAATGGGTGCTGCGCGGGCTGGTTGATGCCGGCGCCATGTCGCTGAATGGGCTGAAAAAACGCGCCGGAGATGATTTCGGCAGCCTTGACGTGCTTGTCCAGACGGAAAGTATCCCGCGGCATGTGGTCAGTTTGTCTCCTGGGGCATCCACAGAGTTCACCGCGGCGGTGCAGGCCGTGCTGATCAACATGGATCAAAGCGATGAAGGCCGCGGGATTCTGGAAAATTTTGAAAGAACAACGAAATTCGATGCCATACCGGATCAAACGCTGGACATGCTGGAAGAGTTTGAAACGCCGGTGACAGCCCTGATTGGCGACTATTGAGTTTCGCATGTCGGGCCTCAGGACAAAACTGGTTGTCTACACGGTTTTGATCGTCTTTGCGGTTACAGGGGCGGTTTCGGCCATTTCGATAACTTTGGCCCACCAAGCATCAGTTGCTGCGTTCGAACGCCATGCAAAGGTGCTGGCAAAGACACTGGGCGAGGCGGTTCTGGAACCGTTGTATGAGCTGAATGTCAAACTGATGCGCCAGCAGGTGAGCTCGGTCCTGGTCGGCGAGAGTGCCTTGCGGGTGATGATCCTGGATGCGGGCACGCGTGTTCTGACCGATGGAACCGATGAAAACCCGCTGCGGGGAAGGGAGTTCAACGAACCCTATCTGCGGCAGGCCAGGGAACGCGCTGAATGGGTCACCTCGCTGCAGGACGGCGTGATCCGGGTTGCCGGACCGGTGCAGGCAACGGCGGACCGGCGGCTGGGGTATGTGGTGCTGGAATATTCCACCGCGCAGCTTGATGCCGAATGGATGAAGCACATCCGGCTGACCCTGCTATTGGCCGGTGTCTGTGCCGGACTTGCCTCAATAGCAGCTGTTATCATGGCGAGCTGGATAACCCGGTCGATCAAGCGGCTGACGGACTTTGCCACCAGTATCCGCCTGGGCAGTGCCATGCGGAAAATCCCTGAGTGCGGCCACGATGAAGTCGGCCGCTTGGCAGATGCTTTCACCGACGTTCTGAGCCACTTGGATCATAGCAATGCCGAGCTCAAAGAGCTGGCAAATTCGCTTGAGCAAAAGGTAAAAGAAAGGACACAAGCGGCGGAAGCGGGCAACAAGGCGAAGTCCGAGTTTCTGGCGACAATGAGCCATGAAATCAGGACCCCGATGAACGCGGTGCTGGGCATGGCCTCGCTGCTGGAGGAAACCAGCCTGGACGAGGAGCAGGCGCTGTATGCCAGGACGATCTCTGAATCCGGCGAAGCGCTGCTGGACATCATCAACGGAATACTCGATTTCTCGAAGACCGAAGACCGAAGCCGGGAAGCTGGAGCTGCGGACTGCGCCGCTTGATCTGGAGGAGCTTCTGAGCGGGGTGGTCCGTATGCTGGCCCCCAATCCGGCGGAAAGCCGGGTCTCGCTGCGGCTGGAATATGATCCTGAGGTGCCGAAGGACATCCTGGGGGATGAAGGGCGGATCCGGCAGATCATTGTGAACCTTGTCGGCAATGCGCTGAAATTCACCGAGGTTGGGTCGGTGACCATAAGAGTCACCGGCCGGACTGCTGGCGGCATGGCGAAGCTGCGGATCGCCGTGGCAGACACCGGGGTGGGCATTCCCGAAGACAGTCTCGAGAAGATCTTCACTGCGTTTTCCCAAGTTAACGGCACCGCTTCCCGGGATTTCGGCGGCACCGGGCTGGGTCTGGCGATCGCTTCCCGTCTCGCGCATCTGATGGGGGGCGGTATTGAGGTCCAGTCCGTGCTCGGGAAGGGGTCCACGTTCACCTTCACATGCGCCCTTGCAACCGCTGAAGATTTGGTGACGGGGTAACTGCGGTGTGCAAGGCCGGAGGCCTTGGCCTGGCTGGGCGGCATTGCAGGGGCGCGGAGAAACCAAAAGCTGAACTGAGCTGGCCGACGAACCCGGTCGCTGCGGGTCGTGTGTCACTTGGATTGCGTTTGCCATTGTCCCTAGGAAAGCCATGCGGCAGGTGGAGGAAGTCATGAAAGCAAAGATCAGCTTCAAGCAGCTGCAGGCCCTGGAAGCCGTGGCCAGGCATGGCAGCTTCACCCTAGCGGCAAGAGAGCTTGGCATGTCGCAGCCGACGGTCTCCAACCTCGTCTATAACGGCGGCTATGATGCTGTCCGGCGTTACGCGGCCACGTGGTCCATTTGCTGCCGCCGGACCTGGGTGGGTCGCCACATACAGCCGCTGTCACGCAATCGGTTTTGAATAGTCTTAGGCCGAACACATAATGATCGGAGTGGCCCACTTGGTCATCTTTGAGCCCATTGCTGCCGCCGGCCGCCAGGCTCTCCCTCGCATGTGCAGCGCATCGCGAACGGCGCTAAGCGGCCCTTGCAAGTTCAGCTAAGGAAAAACGGCTGACGGAATGCGCTCGGCGACACAACTGCGATGTGGGAGTATTGCCGCAGAACTAGCGCATCTCCTGGTGGCCTCCAGCCAGCCAGTCAAAAACCAACCGCGCCCGGTCTGATGACTGATTGTGCAGTTTGACATAGAACTCCAGCGGTGCCGTAATGGTGTCAGGCAGCAGCTTGACCAGCTTGCCGGATGCGACCAGATCTGCAGTCAAGCCCTCCCAGCCGAGCACGGCCCCCATGTCGTCCTGCGCGGCTTGCAGTGCGATGACATAATTGTTGACGCGGTGGGTAGACTTCAGCGGTCCTGAATAGCCCAAGGCCTGGGCCCACCCCTGCCAGTCGGTGCCGCCGGTTTCCAGCGAATCGAGATGGATCAGCGGAACCTCCGCGATGCCTGCCACGCTGCCTATCGGGTGCTGATCGGCAAACCGCGGGCTGCACAGCGCCATGATCCGGTCCCGGAACAATGCTCTGCAGTGGCCGCTGTCGCGGGACATATCGCTGTAATGCAGGCTGAGGTCGCAGTCGCCACCCGCCTTTTCCGTATCACTGACGATCTGGGCCACCGAGATATGCTCGTAGCTGCGCCAGAAATGCGCCAGCCGCGGCGTCAGCCACAGTGAACTGACAGCGGTGCTGGAGCGGATCGTTACCGAGCTTCGACCGTGCTGGGCCCGCAGCTGTTCAAATGCATCATTGATCCCCTCAAACCCCCTTTGCAAAGCGACCAGTAAGTAAGCACCGCTTTCCGTCAGTTCGACGCCGCGGTGAAACCGGTTGAACAGGCTGCACTGTAACTCGCGCTCGAGCGTCTTGATCTGATGGCTGACCGCCGCGGGGGTGACGTTCAGCTCTGCCGCGGCCAGTTTAAAGCTGGTGTTCCGGGCGGCGGCTTCGAAGCTGACCAGGGAGCTCATCCGGGGCAGGTCATAGGGGCGGTTGGGCAAGGCGGTTTTATCCTACTGACAAAAATACTGCTTTCTGGCTGCATCTTTTCTCACATTTGGGCAAATTCAGCTAAGCCAAGATGAAAATTTTTACAATTGCCGAATGAGGGAATGACGCCAGAATGCAGCATCATCCTCCGGCTCAGGATCAACACCAGCCGGGCGAGACAGTCAGGAATTCTGCCGCTGCAGCCAAGGCTGCCGGAAACCCGCAAACAGGAGTTGGACAATGAAGTCGCATGCAAAAGTGGTGGTCGTCGGCGGCGGCTGTGTCGGGGCCTCGATCCTTTACGGGCTGACCCAGCATGGCTGCAGCGATGCAGTGATGCTAGAGCGCACCACGCTGACTTCGGGGTCGACCTGGCATGCGGCCGGCCTTTTGGTGACCTTCGTGCGTTCGCACAACATTTCCAAGATGACGATGGAAACCATCCGCATCTATGGCGAGGTGGAGGAGAAACTGGGCAGCTCCGTGGGCCTGCGCCAGGTTGGCCAGCTGCGGGTGGCCAACACCGAAAAGCGCTGGGACGAGTTCCAGTCTTATATCTCCATCGCAGAAGCAGCGGGCGTGCCCTGCCGCCTGGTGACACCGGAAGAGATCAAGGAGATCCACCCGCTGCTAGCGCAGAGCGAGAACATCCGCGGCGGCATCCTGCATGACCAGGACGGCTATGTGAACCCGGCGGACATCACCATGGGGCTGGCCAAGCTGGCCCGCGATCAGGGCGCGATAGTCTATCAGAACACCGAGGCACAGGCTTATGAGAAGCTGGACAACGGCAATTGGAAAGTGACCACCAGCAAGGGCGAGATCACCTGCGAGCATCTGATTTTTGCCACCGGCAACTACGCCCGCGAGAACGCCCGCCGGGTGGGGCTGGACCTGCCTTGC
Organism: Leisingera sp. ANG-M6; assembly: GCF_000813905.1. Classification (NCBI taxonomy): domain Bacteria; kingdom Pseudomonadati; phylum Pseudomonadota; class Alphaproteobacteria; order Rhodobacterales; family Roseobacteraceae; genus Leisingera; species Leisingera sp. ANG-M6. The sequence goes on along the minus strand of NZ_JWLG01000014.1, from coordinate 59,106 downwards.
ATCCCGATTGTGCATCAGTACTGGACCACCGAGACCGTGCCGCTATTGAAGGAGCGCCGCGCCGAAGTGCTGCCGGAGTTCCCGATCCTCCGGGACGAGGATTATGGCGCCTACCTGCGCGAGGATGTCGGCGGCTTCCAGTTCGGGCCATATGAGTTCGAAAAAGATCTTAAGCTGTTTGCCGAAGACAAGGTTCCAGCCGATTTTGGTGCCGACCTGCTGCCCGAGGATTTCGAGGCGGTGGAAACCCAATGGGAACGTGCGCTGGAGCGGGTGCCTGCCCTGGGCGAGGTGGGCATCAAGGCCAACACCCGCGGGCCGTTCCAGATGACTCCGGACGAGCTGCCGCTGTGCGGTCCGGCACCGGGGCACGAGAACCTGTGGCTGGCCGAGGGCGTGCCCGGCGGCATCCTGTGGGGCGGCACCATGGGCGAGCGGCTGGCACGCTGGATCGTCGATGGCCATCCCGGTATGGACATGTCGGAGATCGACCCGCGCCGCTTTGGCGACTATGCCTCCAAGCGCTGGACCATGGACAAGGTGCGTGAGACCTGGGGCACCCATATGGATGCCCATGTTCCGGGCGAGGATTTCCCCAACGCGCGGCCGATGAAGACGATGCCGTCCTACGATCTGCTGACGGCGCATGGCGCGGTCTGGACCACCTTCAACGGCTTTGAGTTCCCGCGCTGGTTTGCCAAATCGCCCGCCGAGGCCGTCCCAGAGCACAGCTTCCGCCGCACCAACCACATGGAGCTGGTGCAGGAAGAGGTGCGGCTGACCCGGGAGGAGGCTGCGTTCATCGAGATGTCGCCAATGACCAAGTTCACCGTCCGCGGCCGCGGTGCCGCCAAATGGCTGGACGGGATCATGGCCAACAAGCTGCCCAAGGTTGGCCGCATGACCCTGGCCGTGGCGCTGAACCTGCAGGGCGGCATGGAGGGCGAATACACCATCGTCCGTTATGGCGAGAACGACTTCTATCTGGTCTCGACCCCGAACGGGCAGGTCTACAACTGGGATTATCTCTCGCGCTTGCTGCCGGATGACGGCTCGGTTGTGATGGAGGATATTTCGGAACAGCTGGGCGTGATTGCCCTGGCAGGGCCGAAGTCGCGCGAGATCCTGCAGCAGCTGACCGACAACGATCTGTCGAACGAAGCCTTCCCTTGGCTCAGCGCCCAGATGGGCGAGGTGGGCTATGCCAAGGGCGTCCACCTGCTGCGCGTCAGCTACACCGGCGAGCTGGGCTGGGAGCTGCATCACCCGGTCGGATACAACCGGCATCTGGTGGATCAGCTGCTGAAGGCAGGTGTGAAACCTTTTGGCCTGGAGGCGCTGGAATCGATGCGGCTGGAGAAGTCCTACCGCGCGATCAACCGGGAGATCTGCAAGGACATGACCCCGTTTGAGGCCGGGCTGGACCGCTTTGTGGCGCTGGAAGGGCGTGAGTTCATCGGCCGTGATGCGCTGGTCCGGCAGAAGGAGGCGGGCGGTTACAACACGCTTGTCACCCTGAAGCTGCCGTTCTGCGACACTTCGGTGATGGCAGATGAGAGCGTCTATAAGGACGGCACGCTTGTCGGCCGCGTGACCTCGGGCGGGTTCTCCTATTACTGCAACCATGACATCGCGATGGCGCTGGTGCCGCAGGAGCTCACCGCTGAGGGCACGCGCCTGCAGGTGATGGTCCACAACGAGCTGCGCGAGGCTGAGGTGATCGGCATCTGCGCGGTCGACCCAACCAGCGCACGCGCCCGGGCCTGATCCCGGCCTAGCCACAGGAGCATGACATGACGGAACTGAACACACGGGCGCCGCGCGGCGCCCGGGGCGGACGGGCTGCGCGCGTCAAAGCCCGCACCAACCCGGCCCCGGTCTATCTGCCCGCGCTGAACCGCCGGGTCGGCCCCATTGATCTTTTGGGTCCGGAAGGGGTGGAGAAGATCCACAATGCGGCGATGACGATCCTGGAAACCACCGGCATCGAGTTCCGCGACCCGGTGGCGCTGGCCGACTGGAAACGCGCCGGCGCCGATGTGCAGGGCGAGCGGGTGCGCATCGGCCGCGAAATGCTGAAGGAGCTGATTTCCTCGGTGCCATCGGAATGGGGCTATGCCGCCCGCAACCCGGAGCGCTCGCTGCGGGTGGGCAACCGGCACTCGGTCTTTGCCAATGCCTATGGCGCGCCTTTTGTCTATGACTTGGACGGTGTGCGTCGCCCCTCGGTGCTGGAGGATGCGCATAACTTCTTCAAGCTGAGCCAGATGAGCCAGTCGATGATGGTTCCGGGCATCCTGCCGGTGGAGCCGCAGGACGTGCCGGTGCCCGAGCGCCATCTGGAGCTGGTGCATGCGGCCCTGACGCTGACTGACAAGCCGATCAAGGGCTCGGTGCTGTCGGAGCAGGCGGCGCGCGACACGGTGGAGATGGTGCGCATCGTCTTTGGCGAGGAATTTGTCGACAGCAACGTGGTGCTGGCAGCACTTTTGAACTGCAACACGCCGCTGGTTTGGGATGAGACCATGCTGCAGTCTTTGCGGGTCTATGCCGGTGCCAACCAGCCCTGCCTGTTGTCGCCTTTTGTCTTGGCAGGCGCCTCGGCCCCTGCCAGCCTGCAGGGCGGTGTGGCGCTGCTGATTGCCGAAAGCCTGGCGGGTATGGCCTACAGCCAGATCATCCGCCGCGGTGCGCCGATGGTGCTGGGGGTGGCGATCATGGGCGTTTCGATGAAGACCGGTGCCCCGATGATGGGTTCGCCCGAGCCGGGGCTGATGAATCTGCTAGTGGGCCAGATGGCGCGGTTTTACGACGTGCCCTGGCGGACCTGCACCATGTGGACCGGTTCAAAATCGCCGGACATGCAGGCCGGGTTTGACACCGCCAACACCATGTGGCCGGTTCTGCTGGGCGGTGCGAACTACATCGTGCATTCGGCCGGTTTCCTGGAGGGAGCGCTGGGGGTCAGTTACTCGAAATGGGTGCAGGACACGCTGCAGCTTGAGAACTTTCACCGGTTCTTCAGCGGCCTGCAGGAGGAAAACCTGGATGCGCTGCTGGGTGATATCGAAGCGATCGGCCCCGGCGGCCATTTCCTGGGTACCGACCACACCCGCGAAAACCCGATGCATATGAATCCGCTGCAGAACAACGACAGTTTCGAGCAGTGGGAGGCAGAAGGCGCCAAAACCGCGGAACTGGTGGGCCGCGAAGAGGCGCAGCGGATGCTGGACAGCTACGTGCAGCCGCCGATGCCGGACGACCAGCGCAGCAAGCTGGATGAATTTGTTGCCAAAAAGCGCGCGCTGTACCAAGCCTGACACGAGCGGGCGCCAAGGCGCCCCTTTGACCCGACACAAGGACAGGATTTGAGCCCATGACCGCATCTTCGACAAAAACGCTCTCACTCGCCGAAGTGCGGGGTTTGGCCAAATCTGTCCTTGTGGCCGCGGGGATGGACGCGGCGGGCAGCGATGTGATTGCCGATATCGTCACCTGCTCTGAGCGCGACGGCCCGCGCAGCCACGGGCTGCGGATGCTGCCGGTCTATGCGCAGAGCTTCACCTCAGGCTATGCCAATGGCGCCGCGGCGCCGTCGGTTGAAAAGATAGCGCCGGGCGTGCTGCGCGGCGATGCGGACAACGGGTATTACCAGATCGCTGCGGCGGCCGCGCGTGATGAGCTGATTGCCCTGGCGCGGGAAAACGGCATTGCCGCCTTTACCTGTTCCAATTGCCACCACCTGGGGGGGCTGCGTTTTGACACCGAACCGCTGGCCGAGGCCGGGCTGGTGGCGCTGGCGGTAATCAACTCGCTGTCGATGGTGGTGCCGCAGGGGGGCGTTAAGCCGGTATTTGGCACCAACCCGATGTCCTTTGCCTGCCCGCGCGAGGGCGGTGAACCGGTGGTCTGGGATCAGGCGGCCTCGATGGTGGCGCTGATGGATATCCGAATGGCCGCGGCTGAGGGCCACGAGCTGCCGCGGCCGGCTGGGCTGGACCCCGAGGGCAATGCAAGCACCGACCCGAATGCCATCCTGGAAACCCGCAGCCTGTTGCCCTTTGGTGAGCACAAGGGCGCCGCGATTGCTTTTATGATCGAAGTGCTGGGCGCGGCTTTGGCAGGCGGGACCCTGTCCGTTGACAATCAGGAGCGTGAATCCTTCGGGGCCCTCAACATCAAGGGCGGCGCCACCCTGATTGCCATTGATCCGTCCCGTTTCGGAAATGCCGCCTTTGGCGACTACATCACCCGTATCTGCGCCGAAATTGAAGGCAATGGCGCCGCCCGGGTGCCCGGCGACGGGCGGCTGAAAAAACGCGCGGCGGCAGAAGCAGACGGCGTTGAAGTCAGCACCGAATTGCTGGCGCAGCTAAACCAGCTGGCAGGCGCCTGATGAAGCGGGTGGTGATCGCAGGCGGCGGCGTTGTCGGCATCTCCTGCGCGCTGGCGCTGCAGGCCGAGGGCCACAGCGTTACCGTGCTGGAGCCGGGACCGGTGGGCGAAGGCGCCAGCTGGGCCTCCTGCGGCTGTATTGCCGTAGGGGAAATTGTGCCGCTGTCGCAGCCGGGCATGCTGATGAAAGTGCCGGGCTGGCTGCGGGACCCCGAGGCGCCTCTGTCCCTGCGCCCGGCATCTGCACTGGGGCTGCTGCCGTGGTTTGCCCGCTTCACCGCCAATTCAATGCCCTTCCGCATGCGGACGATCGCTGCCGACCTGTCGCGGCTGACCTTTGCTGCAACAGCCGACTTCAAGGCGCAACTGGCGGACATCGGCGCTCCGGAATTGCTGGTGGAGCGCCCGGTGATCAAGCTGTTCGATGATGAGCGCGACAAGGCTACTATGGGCGCGGCCTTTGATCTGGCGCGCGAACTTGGCTGCATCATTGACGACATCTCCGGGCAGGAAGCCCATGAGATGGATCCGGCCATCGCCGCCGATTTCAAATATGCCTCGGTGCTGCGGGACTGGAGCTTTGTCACCTGCCCCAAGCGGCTGGTGGAAAAGCTGATGCAAACCTTTCTGCAGCGCGGCGGCACGGTGCTGCCGCTGGCCTGTGCAGGCTTTCAGCGCGACGGCGCCTGGGTTTCCGGTGTCCAAACAGCTGATGGCCAGCTGCTGCCCGCCGATGAGGTAGTGATTGCGGCTGGCACCCAGTCCAAGGGTCTCTCCAGGCAGCTGGGCATCCCGCTTCGCCTGGAAGGCGTCATGGGTTACTCAACCGGTTTGCAGGATCCAGGCGTGAATCTGAAGCACACGGTTTTCTACCCGGCGGGCGGGTTCGGCATCACACCTTACGAGAGCGAGCTGGCGGTTGCCGGCACGGTGGAATTTGCCAGCCTCTCTGCCGCCCCCAAATGGCGCCGGGCCGATGTGTTGGTCAAACGCGCCCACCGGGTACTGCCAGGGCTGCAGGATAGCCACCGCAGCCGCCGCATGGGCCGCCGCCCCTTCACTCCCGACACCCGCCCCATCATCGGGAGAACCGGCAAACTGGCCAATGTGACACTTGCTGCCGGTCACGGTCAGCTCGGGTTGACGTTAGGAGCCACCACCGGACGGATCATTGCGGACGTCATTGCAGGGCGGCGGCTAGGCGAGGAAATCAGCGCCTTCAGCCCGGACCGGTTTTAGGTTCGGACAATTCAGCATTGCCGGACTTGAGTGCGGCGCATTCAGAAGCGGCAGTTGCCGGTCGGCGCCCCCCCCCGGTCTGGCCAACAACATACTTTGCCGGGTTGGCAATTATTAAACGCCGGAACGCCTTTCCTTCAGAGGCATCCCGTCCAACGTTTAAACTCCTGGCTCACGCTAGACACTTCGAACTGCGGACCCGAAAGAACGGCGCTATTCCGCAAGCCTGCCATCTAACCGCCGCTCGTGAAATGGCTCCTTCCACTTTAACGGGCATGCTGCCGCAGGACGGCTTTGAGCTGGGAGCTGTCCTTTCCAACTGCCCCGCGAACGTCCGGTTTGTCCTGTGTGGATGACGTCTGCAAAGTGGAGTTCGTCCCGATTTCCGGACAGTTTGATTATTGACCCTATGCAGCGTTTTTCCAATCCATGTTTTCATACGCTTGCGCGGGTGTTTGATAGCCGATGGCTGAATGCCGCCTCTGACGGTTGTAGAAGACCTCAATGTATTCGAAGATCGCAGCCTTTGCCTGGGCGCGCGTTTTGAAGCGCTCCCGATGAACCAGTTCCTTTTTCAGTGATGCGAAGAAACTTTCCATTGGTGCGTTATCCAGGCATTCGCCGGTTCGGCTCATTGATTGGATGATCTTCGCGGACCCGAGCAGCGCGCGGTATTCGCTGCCTGCATATTGCACGCCGCGATCCGAATGATGAATGAGCCCAGGAACGGGGCCATTGCGTCCCAGGGCCATGTTCAAGGCATCACAGCACAGTTCGGATCGCAGATGATCGTCCATGGCCCAACCCACGATTTCACGCGTGGCCATGTCCTTGATGGCGGCAACGTAGAGCCATCCTTCGTTCGTATCGACGTAAGTAATGTCCACTGCCTGACAGTGCATTCGCATCGCGAATGTCACGAGAAGGGTCGAGCCAAACCCGGTTCGGAACGGTACAATTGAACTGTTGCTCCAACAGATTTGGTGAGGGTTTGAGGCTGTGATTGCTGTCTGTGGTGCGCGGCTTTCGACGCTTGTGCGGGCGCGGAGAGACCCGGTTTTCCCGCATTATTCTGGCCACACGCCGCTCGGAGACATGGATCCCATCGGCGATCAGATCGCGGTGTATGCGCTTTGAGCCATATCGCTTCTTACTTCGAGAGAAAGCCGCTTTGATCTTGGCCAGCAGGTCTGCGTCCCGGTCGTCGCGCAACTTTTGCCGCTGATTTCGGGCTGGTTGCGACTGAGTAGAACCATAAAACCAACTGCGACCGATCCCCAGAATGCAGCACAGCAGGGAAATGGGATAAAGGGTCTTATGGGCAACGACAAATGCATGTTTCGCGGTCATGTTTTCGCTGCCCTTGAGGCGAAAAAAGCGGAAGCTTTCTCGAGGATTTCATTTTCCAGCTTCAAACGTTTGTTTTCCTTCCGCAGACGATCCAGTTCCGCCGCATCCGCCTGCTGCCTGCGCAGCGCCGCCATTGATCCTGCCGCTTCGATCTCCAAGCGCCACGTCTTCAACTGCGAGCTCGTCACTCCAAGCTCCTTGGCAACACCGCCTTGTGTGGCCCCAGGCTTATAAAGCCGACCAACAGCTGCGGCTTTGAACTCATCTGTGAACGTCCGTCTCGATTGTCCCATTCCATGCTCCATTCGTGGACAGGGGTAATTTACCCCGCTGTCCGGGAACAGGGACGAAGTTCACTGTACCTTGGATTTTCTCGCTGCGTGCGCTCGCAGCACGCCGGATACCGCAGATCCAGAAAAGTACGCGCTGCCTCGCCGCGTTCAAAGCCGCCATGGGTCGAAGTTGCAGCAAAAATTGACCAGGGAAGGATCGAGGCGCCGGACAAAGCCGTCGCTCCCGTCGCCGGGGACAATGGCTGCAGGCCGCCGTATTGCGAACCTTCGTCCTTATAGCAGATCACCGGGGTCGTTCATGCTCACCGGGCGGAAGGCAAAAGTTCGCGGCAGCCAGCCTTCCACAAATTTTGCGCCATTAAATCGGACGTTCAAATGGGAGGTCTGGCGATCTATTGAAAACGAGACATCGACCCTTTGAACGTTGCCAGCGGGCTGGAATGGCGGTTTTTGGGGCAGTATAAGGCTTGTCTCTTTCCATGCCCTTCGCAGGCTACCTAATGTTTCACTATGTGAAGAGGCCGGAGAAAGCTGCAGTCAGCCGGTAAAGGTCGTCCGGAATGTAAAGCTGTAGCCGCCGGGTGCCAGGGCTTTGGGAGCACGCGGCATACGGGCTCTTTTTACCGCGGCTACTGCCGCTTGATCTAACTTGGCGTTGCCGGAGCTTCGGGTAACAGTAACGGTCATCAAACGCCCCTGGGTTGAGACCGTCAGGTGCAGCCGCACTGTCCCCTCCCCGCCGCCGCGGGGCGGGCGTTTCTGCCGCTCGATCCGTGAGATGATTGCTGCGCCCCAGCGGTTCTTGAGACTGGCAGTGCGCTTTGTATCTCCGGTGGTGGCCGCATCTGCGCCGCCGTCGCCCTTGGCCTGTTGGCGGCTGCTGCCGGCAGCTTGCTCTTGCATACTTTCCGTTGAAGGTGCGGGGGATGGGCCGGGTGCCGCTGCAGCGGGCGGAGGTGGTGGAGGCGGCGGTGATACTTGCCGCGCAGGTGCTGTGTCCGCGGCGGGTGCAGCGGCAAGCACAGGCGAACTGACAGCTGCCGGAGCGTGCGGGGCATAAGGCGCAGCCGGAGCGGCAGCCTGCACAGGCTGCTGCGGTGGGTCGGCCGGAGCCTTGGCAGGCGCTGGCGTGTGGATCTCCGGCGGACGGTTCCAGTCAGAGACCTGCTGCGTCAGCGCCTCAGAGGCGGCCGCCAGTGTCACTTGCCCGCTGCCGCTGCTGCCGAAGCCGGCTGCCCTTGTGCCGCCCTCGCGCATTGTCAGAAATTGCAAGGCGTGCAGCGCAGCGGCGGCGGCAAGGCAGGCGGGGAACAAGGCGCGCCGGGTCAAGAGCCTGTGCCTGTCAGGCTGACAGCCTTGATGCCTGCGTCGCGCAGCCGGGAGATCAGCGCCGCAACCTCGCGGGCAGGCACCCCGGCATCGGCGCGCAGAGTTAGGACCTCAAGTTCTGCTGCCTGCGCCGCAACAGCGGCCAGGGCGTCCCCGCCTTCAGCCCCGGAGAAATGCAGCTGGCCGTCTGCGGCCATGAACAGCACCGCCTCCCGCATCGGAGGTTCACCGCTTTCCAGCTCCGGCGGGGTCACCGCAAAGGGCGCGCGTGGCGCGATTTGTGAGGACAGAAGGAAGAAGATCAGCAGCAGGAACACCACATTGATCATCGGCAGGATTGGCTCGCCTGCTTGCCGCTTTTGGGGGGTCGAGAAATTCATGCCGCTCACTCCATCACCACCAGGCCGGTGAAGCCGGCTCCGGACAGCAGACCAGCCGCATCCATCAGCTGCTGCAGCGAGGCGTTGGCGTCCGGTTGCAGGATGATCGCATCCGATTTCTTGTGGGTCAGCGCAGTCAACCTCTCCGCCAGGGCTTCTTCCTCCACTGGAACCCCGTTCAGCCGCAGCCCTTCAGCAGTCACCAGAACCAGCCGCGGCGGCCCCTGATAGGTGCTGCCCGCGCCGCCCATGGCCAATGGCACCACCCGGTCGCGGCCGAATTGCGAGGCGAGCATGAAGAACACCAGCAGAAGAAACACCACGTCGATCATTGGTGCGAGGCTGAGGCGCCTTTTCGCGCGCGGTGTTCCAAAGGCAAGTGTCATTCTGCGGCGTGCCGCAGTGCCGGACGGGCGGCTGCCGCAGTGAACACACGGGTGGCGGCGTCCTCCATTGCGGCTTGCTCACGCTCAGCCAGCCCCTCGATCCAGGAGGCAAGAGCCGAGGCCGGGATTGCCACCGCCATGCCCGCCGCCGTGGTCAGCAGCGCCTCCCAGATGCCGCCGGCCAGCACCGAAGGGTCAGCGCCGCTGCCGCTTTCCTGCAGGGCCTGGAACGCGCCGATCATTCCCAGAACGGTGCCAAGGAGCCCGACCAGAGGCGCTATGGCGGCAATCAGCTCCAGCGGGCGCAGGCCGCGGCGGAGGCCCGCCAGCTCTGCCTTGGCAATGCGGGTGGTCTCCTTTTCCGCGGTCACCGAGCTGAACTCAGGTGTCAGACGTGCCCGCATCGCGGACTGCGTTAGCCGATCCAGCGGCGTGCGGCCCGCGCTGATAGGCGGGGTGTCCCCTGCACTCCATTGATCGAGCCAGACTTCAGCCCGTGGCTTGCGCCAGACGCCCGCCTGTGCAAGCCCGATCACCTGCCAGAAGAACAGCGCCAAGGTCAGCACCGACAGCGCCGCGATCACCCACAGGGCGGGGCCGCCGCGGGCCATGAATTCGAGGAGAGGGGCAAGGGACATCGCAGCCTCCGTCAGTGGCCCGGATTTTCCGGGTCGGTTTGCTCAGCACCGCGGTCAAAGCGTTCGGCGTAAGCCTCGGTCAGCCGGTTCGGACCATGCAGCACCCGCCATTGCCGGATGCCATTGCGCCAGCCGGCCCGGCCTTCGCGGGTGTCGGGCTCTACGGCATCCTCAGCCGGAATTTCCGTCTCCAGCAGCTCCCAGACCGCCTGCTTGCCCTGGCAGTATGCTTCGGCGCCCCAAGTGCTCAGCAGTTTCCGGAACGCGTCAAAGGCGGCGCGGTTGAAGACCTTGTCCTCGCCCAGGCGGCCTATCACCGGGTTCTCAGGATGGACGCCGCAGCAGGGCACCCAGCCTTCGGGGATGGGCGTGTTGGCGGAATGAGTGCGCTCGGCACGCAGCAGTTTGGGCAGCACATGGGTGTGCGGGCCTTCGGGAGACTTGCCGCCGGTGTCGGGACCGCCGATCATTTGATAAACTTCGACCCGGCCAAGGCGGGTCAGCAGCACCCGGTGCGGATGGTGCTTCAGGATTGCCCCCATCGCTGGGTTGCCGTGCTCAAACAGCGAGCGGCCGGCGTTTTCGTTCAGCACCTCCAGCAGCTCAGGGTCGGCGGTGCGGATGCAGAAATCCGCCTGGTACTGGCCCAGCCCCATGTCGAACAACTGGGCGCCGCGGTCTTCGCCGCGCAGCGCATCTTCGTCGGGGCCAAGCGCGGTCAGCGCACCGCGCTGGTTCATCGCGGCGTCATCGTGCGGCAAGCACAGCGACACGGCTTGCGTCCAGCGGTGCGGCTTTGGACTGAGTGTCTCATAGGCGACCGGGCGCACGCCTTCCAGGGTGTCGATGCGCACGCCGCCGCGGGGGGTTACCTGCATAAGCCCGGCATGCTCCTGCGGGGCCGAGTCGCCATAGACATGGTGGAACTCGGCAATGGCGCCAAAGGACCCCATGTTCCAGCCGCAATCTTCTTGCATCAGCGCATCTTTCAGCACCTGTTGAAGCTCAGGCATGTGCTGCCCTCCTGTTGGTTGATTTCCATTCCAGGGCGCCTGTGTGGACGGCCTGGTAAACGGCTTTGCAGATGGCTTCGCCGGTGGCAGTGTGCAGCCCGGCATAGGGGTTTGCGCCAGCGGGAGCAGCTAGTGCGACGCAGTCGGTTCCGGTGCCGGTCGCCGTTCCGCTTGGCAAAATGATGTCAGCGTCCATCACTGCTGCGGTGCGGGCCTGGACCGCGATGCTCATCGCTTCGATCAGTCCGGCGTGGGTCAGCCCTTCGGAGAGGCGCAGTGCGACATTGATGGTCCCCCAGTTGCGGCTGGCGTAGTCCATCCGGCTGCCGACCCGTTCGGCATTGGACAAGCCGACAGTGGCCACCGCATGAGCGCTGATGCCTTCTACAGTGGCTGAGGCCTCGCAATAGCGGCGCACATCCCGCGAGGTCAGGAAGGCCACGGCATCCTCGCAGCCCCTCTGCGCCAGTTCACCCGCGAACCACTCGGTGACATCCAGATCACGCGGCAGGTCGCTGTTGCGGACTTCGCGCCACAGGATGCGGCGGGCGGTAACAAGGCCGGGGCGGTTCACAGCCCAGCTCAGCACTTGCATCTCTGCGCCGAGGTCAAACTCGATCCAGGGGCGTTCCAGGGTGACCGCGCCCATTACAGAACCTCCAGCGGCTGGAACACCGGCCCTTGCGCCGTTGTCTCATGCCAGACCGAGATGCCAAAGGCGCGCGCCATCAAGTTCGGTGTCAGCACTTCGGCGGGCGGCCCGTCGGCGAGGATGCTGCCTTCGGCCAGCAGGATCAGCCTTGTGCAATGGCGCGCCGCCAGTCCCAAGTCATGCAGCGAGACCAGCGCGGCGCGGCCTTCGGCAGCGAGGCTGGCAAAGACCTCCATGGTGGAGATCTGATGCGCCGGGTCCAGCCCGGCGGCAGGTTCATCGGCCATCAAGAGCGGCGTGTCCTGCGCCAATGCACGGGCAATCAGCGCGCGGGCCTGCTCGCCGCCGGACAGGCGGGAGGCGGCGCGCTGACGGAACGGGCCGAGCCCCATGCGCTCAATCGACTGGTCGACCAGCGCCTGATCGCCGGGCGGCAGCCGCAGCCCCTGAGGCAGATGCGGCAGGCGGCCAAGCGCCACCAGCCGCTCTACCGGGATCGGCCAAGCGATTTCGCGCGATTGCGGCATCCAGGCCGCCGCGCGGGCGCGTTCCGCGGCACTCATCTCCGCCAGCGAGCTGTGCCCCTTCGCCGGGATCAGCCCCAGGGCGGCGCGCATCAGGCTGCTTTTGCCAGCGCCGTTTGGCCCCAGCAGGCCGACGAATTCACCTGTTTGGATTTCAAAGGACACATCGCGGAGCACCGGGCGGTTCCGCAAGGTGACGGAGAGGTTCCGGACCGAAAGCACGCTCATGCCAGCCCCTTCCGCGTCTTATAGATCAGGTGCAGGAACAGCGGCGCGCCGACCAGGGCGGTGACCACTCCCAGCTTGAGGTCCCGCGACGGCAGGATTACCCGCACCGCAATGTCAGCCAGTTGCAGCATGATGGCGCCGCCAAGTGCCGAGGCCCACAGCAGCCGCGACGGCTGGCCGCCAACCAGCGGGCGCAGGATATGCGGCACCACCAAGCCGATGAAGCCGATAGCGCCCGCCACAGCAGTGGCGCCGCCGACAATGGCGGCAGTCCCGACAACCAACAGCAGCCGCAGCCGGTTCAAGTTCATCCCCATGGTCTGCGCCGCATCCTCGCCAAGGGTCAGCGCATCCAGACCCCGCGCCAGTGTCAGCAGGATCGCGCCCCCCGATAGCGCAAAGGGCAGCACCAGCCAGACATGCAGCATCGAGCGGTCCGCCAGCGAGCCCATCATCCAGAACACGATCTCATTGGCGGCAAAGGGGTTGGGCGACAAGTTCAGCACCAGCGAGGTCAGCGCCGCCGCCATCGCCGAAATCGCAATGCCCGCCAGGATCAGCGTCAGCGAGCCGCCCTGCGGCCCGGCCAGCGCCATCACCAGAAACACACCTGCCAGAGCACCGGCCAGCGCCGCCAGCGGCAGGCCCAAGGTGAGGCTGGCCGCCAGCCCGGTGTTGATCGCCAGCACCGCCCCCAGCGCCGCCGAGGAGGACACACCGATCAGCCCTGGCTCAGCCAGCGGGTTGCGCAGGTAGCCCTGCATCTCGGCACCCGCCAGCCCCAGCCCGCCGCCGATAATCACTGCCAGCAGCGCCCGCGGCAGCCGGATTTCCCGCATCACCAGGGTGAGCGGCCCGTAACCCTCGTCAAACAGAGCGGCCAGGCTTTCGCCGGCGCCCACATCGGCCGGCCCCACCGTGAGCGACAGCAGGAACAGCGCCAGCACCGCTGCGGCCAGAACCAGCATCAGACGGGTCATTCCCGGCTCTCCTTCTCCATGAACAGACGGCGCTCTGCGGCCAGGGTTTCCACCGCGCGCAGCACATGCGGGGTGCCGCAGACCCAATCCGCATCGCGCATCTGCCCGGCGCCGCTGCGGGCGGCCAGCTGCCGCACCACCGGATGCGCCAGATTGTCCTCACTGCGCGAGGCGCGCGGATAGGGCGACGTGCCGATCAGCAGATCCGGCGCGGCCAACGCCAGCAGTTCCAGCGGCATATGACCGGAGTGCGCATAGCCCAGTTCATCCGCGATATTGCGCAGCCCCGCCGCGCGCAGGATCCGGCCCGCGAGGGTCATACTGCCGGAAGTGAACCCGTTGGCGGCATAAAGCGCGGCGCGTGCCGCCTCCGGTCCGGCTTGCTCAAGCGTTGCCAGTCGCTTGTCGAAGTCTGCCAGCAGTGCGTGGGCCGCTTCTTCGCGGCCCAGAACCTGACCCATCTGCAAGATACGTGCGCGCACATCCTGCAGCGAGCTGGCGGGCTCGAACACCACCACCGGCACGCCAAGACGGCGCAGCATATCCGTGGTGGCAGGTGTCGAATAGGCGCCGGCAATCACCAGGTCGGGCTGCAGCAGATAGATCTCTTCGGCCAGCCCGTGGTTGGCGGGATAGGCCATGGCCGCGTCCGCCATGGCCGAGGCGCGTGTGTCCTGCGCGATGTAGGAGACCGAGGCCAGCTGGCCGGGCGCCGCAAGCAGCATCGCCAGCTGGTCAGTGCAGAGGTTCATCGACACCACGCGCGATGGCCCGGCAAAAGTACCGGTGGCGGCCCACAAAAGGGCCAGGGCTATGCCGGGGAGCCTGCGCATGGGTCAGAACGAGGCCCGCACGCCGATATAGGCGGCGCGGCCGCGCTTGGCGTAGCCCCAGACGTCGGCGTAGTCCTCGTCGAACAGGTTGGTGACGCGCCCAGTCAGCACCACGTTATCCGTCAGCTCATACTGAGCAGCCACATCAAAGGTTGTGTAATCCGGCAGCTCAGCGGTGGCAAACGAGTCAAAGAACTGGCTGTCCCAATTGCCTGCCACATGCCGGATGTCCGCGGTGACAGAGCCGCGGCCATTGAAAGTATCCAGTGTGGCACTCAGCAGAAGCTCGTGCTCCGGGCGGCGGATCTCGACCGAGCCATCGGGGTTGGTGGCGTCCAGATAGGTGTAGGACAGACGCAGATCGAGGTATTCGCTGGCTTCCAGGCTTGCTGCCAGCTCAACACCCTTGCGATCACTGTCACCGGCTTGGTTGCGGTAGGAGAACGTGGTTGCGTTCACCATGTAGCTCTCGATCTCGCCTGTCAGCGTCTCGTCGAAATAGGTCACATCAACCAGGCCGCGCCCTTGAAGGAACGGCACCTCAATCCCGAAATCGAAGCTGCGATTTTCCTCCGGCTGCAAGTTCGGATTGCCGAGATAGGTGGTGGAGCCGAATGTGCTGTTGGCAAACAGCTCAAAGTAAGAGGGGTTCACAACACCGGTTCCAGCCGAGCTGTGCAGGCGCACACCGCTGTCTGCAAAAGTGTAAGAAGCACTGGCGGTCCAGCTGGTGGCGTCTTCGAATACGCTGTTGTTGTCGTGGCGCACCCCGAGCTGCAGGTCCAGGCCGTTGGCAAAGCTGCCGCGGTATTCCAGGGCAATCGAATTGGTTTCGCGCGCAAAGGCCGGGTTGGAACTGCTGGAGTCCTTTTCCCATTCCAGCATCGCGTTAAGAAGGTGGTCTGCTTGATCCGCTAACTGCCCGTCCAGGCCGAAGCTCAGCAGGTACTTTGCTGCTTCCGTTTTGGTCTCGGTCGGGGTGCCGCCATTGAAGGACCGGTCAAAGTCAGTGCGTTCGATTGACAGGCGGTGTTTCAGGCGGCCGCCCAATGTGTCCAGTTCAGCATAGACTTGCGCCAGTTGCTCATCCCGGTCACTGAATTGCGTCGGATCATCCACGACATAGCTGGCCGCATCCGTTGCGGTGAAGGAGGTGCGGTCGCTGTCATAGCGTTCATCCGACGTGCGGAAGTTGAAGCCAAGTTTCAGCCGGTCGGTGACCAGGTAGTCGCCTTTCAATTGCAGTGTATTGCGGCGGATGCCGTCTTCTTCACCGCCATCGCCCGAGGTGTCATAGCCGTCGTCATTGTCATGGGCGAAGCTGAAGGCGATACCGCCGCGCTCGGTCCGCGACGAAACCCGGGCCGAGGCCCGGTAGCCGTCGGACCCCGCTTCCGCGCTGCCGCCGTATTCCGTGCCGATGCCGCCGGACTTGGTGATGATGTTGATCACACCGGCCGAGGCGTTGGAGCCGTAGAACACCGATTGCGGGCCGCGCAGGACTTCGATCCGCTCGATATTGGCAGTGTCCAGGCCGGACAGAATGTACTCGCTGTCACCGCCCGAGGCTTCGACGCCGTCGATCAGGATCAGCGTGTGATTGGCTTCTGCGCCGCGGATGCGGACCTGAGTAAAGCTGTCGCCGGAGCCGTTCACCATCAGGCCGGGAACCGAACGCAGCGCGTCCTGGACGGTGGTGATGCCGCGATCATCGATCTCCTCGCTGGTCAGGACCGAGACGGAGCGGCCGTACTTCTGGGCCTCGACCGGCGTGAAGCCGCCGGAGATGATGATCTCCCCCAGATCGGTGACTTCTTCATCCTGAGCGGTTGCGATTACAGGGGCGGCGGCCAGGGCGGCGGCCAGGGACAGGCTTGCCTTGCGCATATTCCATTCCTCCCGGCCCACGCAGCAAGCACAGGCCAAGCGGCTGCCCATACCGGGCAGCATGTTCATAATTTTGGTCTTTGGAAGGCAATGCCCCCGCAGACGGTGAAAACTGCCACCACTACGGAAGGTCCGTTATCTTCGGCGCGCCCCGCACCGCGATAGGGTGATCATCCTGGCAGGTCTCCTGACTTGCGGGTCGAGGCTTTGCTGCGCCTTCCCGCCCCTTGGGGCAGTGGCATACCGCAGCATTGCTCTCCGCTCACAGTTGCGGGGGCAGTCACGGATTCGGCGCCTGTTGGCTACACCTCACCGTGTTCCCTTTTAACCGGGTGGTCTCCCAGCCGGACCAGAATGGTCGGGACTTAGGCAAACTGAACTTATTCTGTCAAGCGGGAGAATTCGCAACCTGAGTAGAAATGGCCTTGGGCTGGCATCCATATCGCCGAATTTGCCTTTCCAATTTTTCAAGTGACGATGATTGATTACGCATACAAAAAACTTCGAAAGGCAGCGGTGTTTCCCCGTTCCTCTGATAGGAACATGCCTGCCTATTGATCCCTGCAGCACTGCAGGAGAAAAACCATCGGCACCGGACGGCCAAGTGAACAGAACATGATTCTCTTGACTCAGAAATTCCGGTTTGCCATTCAGCCAAGGTGACCGGTTCCGCGAGTGTTTCAATGCGCAGCGGAAGAAATAGGGAACACGGTGCGGCGTACCCAAAAGGGACCAAATCCGTGACTGCCCCCGCAACTGTGAGCGGTGAGTGACGCTGAATACGCCACTGGGAACATCCCCGGGAAGGCCAGCCGAGCCAGGACCCGCGAGTCAGGAGACCTGCCGGACACGGGGACTGAGGCTCCGCTTGCGGGGTTACTGCCCTTTTCCACCGGACGCCGGGGTGCGCGTCTGGCGCGTGTGCCGTTCAGGCGTTTCCGTGCCGCTACTCCCCGTTGTTCATTCCTGATTGCAGGTGCGCCTGTATCGTCGAATGAGGACGAAATGAAACTGAACTACCTGGCCGCTGCTCTGGCCGTTTCCCTGCCGGTTACCGCTTCGGCGCATTTCCAGCTGAACTACACTGAACAAGCGCTGATCGAAAAGCCCGGCGACGTGCCGATGGGCCTGGTGTTCTGGCACCCGATGGCCAACGGCCATGCGATGGACATGGGCAAGCCGGAAGAGTTTTTCATGATCCACAAAGGTGAAAAGACCGACCTGTCGGACCGCCTGGAACCCGCCACCTTCAAAGGGGCTGAAAACGAAGCTTCGGCTTACAAGGCCTCGGTCCCGGTCAAGCGGTCCGGCGACTATGTCGTGGTGACGGTCCCTTCGCCTTACTACGAGGAAAGTGAAGACATCTATATCCAGCAGATCTCCAAGGTCGTGCTGAACCGCAACACGCTGCCCACAGACTGGGACCAGCCGGCTGGCCTGGCGACCGAGATCCTGCCGCTGAACAAGCCCTATAACGTCATCGTAGGCTCCACCTTTTCCGGTCAGGTTCTGGCGGACGGCAAGCCGGTTCCGGGTGCCGAGATCGAAGTCGAGTTCATGGCGTCGGAGCCGGATCTGGAAAAATTCTCAACCACTGATCCCACCGTGGGTGAGATGCCGGGCGGCGCAATTGTTGCCATCGCCGACCAGAACGGCGTTTTTTCCTTTGGCATTCCGAAAGCAGGCTACTGGGGCTTTGCGGCACTCGGGTCCGGTCCGGCGACCGAGCACGACGGCAAGGAACTCAGCCAGGATGCTGTTCTGTGGATCCACGCAGAAGAGCTGAAGTGAAAGTAGACCGATGCATATCGTAGACGGCGCACTGTCGAACCCGGTTGTGATCGGCGGCGCGGTTGCCGCCGTCGGCGGTATTGCCATGGGTCTGCGCAACCTGCCGCTGGAGCGGATTCCCGCGGCGGGTGTTCTGTCGGCCAGTTTCTTTGTGGCCTCCCTGATCCATGTCCCGATCGGGCCCAGTTCGGTTCACCTGATCCTAAATGGCCTTGCCGGGCTGGTGCTGGGCTGGGCCGCGTTCCCGGCTTTGTTTGTCGGGCTTCTCCTGCAGGCGGTCTTCTTCGGCTTCGGCGGGCTGACCGTGTTGGGCGTGAACGCCGTGAATATTGCCCTGCCCGCTGTTCTGGTCGGCCTGATGTTCCGGCCGCTGGTGGCGCGCGGCTCGCCGCTGCAGGGGGCTATCTGGGGCGGCATTGGCGGCGGTGCAGCAATTGCCTTCACAACCCTCGCAGTCGCAGTATCGCTGATGCTGTCCGGTGATGAGTTCATCCTTGCCGCCAAGCTTGTGTTCTTTTCCCATATCCCAGTGATGCTGATCGAGGCGCTGTTGTCCGGCGCCGCCATTTTCCTGGCCCGGCGGGTGAAGCCCGAACTGTTTGTTGACACGAAAGGAAGCCTGGCATGATCCGCTCCTGCGTGCTGATCCTTGCCCTGCTGGCACCGCTGCCGGCATTGGCGCACAATGTGATTTCCTCGGTGTTTCCATCTGGATCGGACATTGAGGGCGAGGTCGGCTTTTCCAATGGTGATATGGCTGCGGACTTGCTGATCGAGGTCTTTGACGAGGCTGGCGGCAAACTGGGTGAAACCAGGACCGACGCTGACGGCTTCTTCCTGTTCACCCCGTCAGAACCGGTGACGCATATCTTCCGCGGCGACCTTGGTGCCGGCCATGTTGCCGAAGTGATCATGGACGCCGCAGAGGTCGCACAGATCATGGGCCAAAGCCCAAGCATGGCAGCGCTTGCGGCGACTAGCACCGCAGACGTCACTTCGGCCTCCAGGTCTGCCGGTTTGTCCGATCAGGCCCGCGCTGAGCTTGCCACCATGATGCGCAATGAATTGCGCCCGCTTCGGCAGGAGCTTACCGCGTTTAAGAACAAGTCCGATTTTCAGTCTGTTCTTGGCGGCATCGGCTACATCTTTGGTCTTTTTGGTCTGGGCTTTTACATCGCTGCGCGGCGCAGAATCGGTGGCAAAGCATGACCTATGTCCTGACAGGCGCCGAAAGGCCGCTCAGTGGCATCGGTGCCTTCCGCGCCAAGGTCACCGCGCTTGACCCGCGGATGCGCATCGTAATGACCGCGGTCTATGCCGTTGTGGTGGTCTCCCTTAGCAACCTTTGGGTGCTGTCAGCTGCGCTTGGCCTGTCGATGTGGCTACTGGCTTTCTCCGGGCTGCCGCCCCGGAAGACGCTGAAGCGGATGGCGATGATGGACAGTTTCATCATCTTCATGCTGGTGCTGCTGCCGTTCACTGTTCCGGGCACCCCAGTCCTTTCTGTTTGGGGGCTGGAGGCGAGCTGGGAAGGCCTGCGGCGCGCGGCCGAGATTGCCCTGACCGCAAATGCCGTCATCCTGGCGGTCATGACGCTGGTCGGGTCCATGGAGCCCGTGACGATGGGACATGCTCTCTTTGCCCTCAAGACGCCGGAGCGGCTGGTGCATCTGATGATGTTCACTATCCGCTACATCGATGTCCTGCGCGAGGAATACCAGCGCCTGAGCACCTCGATGAAGCTGCGCGGCTTCCGCCCCGGCACCAACTGGCACACCTACCGCAGCTACGGCTATCTGGTGGGGATGATGCTGGTGCGCGCCATTGAACGGTCGGAACGCATTCTGGCGGCGATGAAATGCCGGGGCTTCTCCGGCCGTATCATCCTCCTGGAAGACTTCCGCCTGCGCAGGGCGGACCTGTTGTTTGCCGCGGCACTTACCGCCGCCCTTGCCGCCCTGATCTGGGCAGAGGCCTTTTATGCCGCTTCTTGATCTGAATGATATTCATTTTGCCTACCCTGGGCTTGATCCGGTGCTGGAAGGCGCCTCGATGAAGCTCAATGCGGGAGAACGGCTGTCGATTGTCGGACCAAATGGAG
The DNA here is from genome assembly GCF_000813905.1 of Leisingera sp. ANG-M6. Taxonomy (NCBI): domain Bacteria; kingdom Pseudomonadati; phylum Pseudomonadota; class Alphaproteobacteria; order Rhodobacterales; family Roseobacteraceae; genus Leisingera; species Leisingera sp. ANG-M6. The sequence goes on along the minus strand of NZ_JWLG01000014.1, from coordinate 39,087 downwards.
CAGGGAAATCCACGCTCCTAAAAATCATCATGGGATTGATTGCACCCGATAGCGGTTCTGTCACAGCATTCGGAAAACCTTGCAACAGCGAACCGGACTTTCACGAAGTGCGCCGCCGTGTGGGGTTCGTTTTCCAGGACGCCGATGACCAGCTGTTCTGCCCGACTGTGGCCGAAGATGTCGCCTTCGGCCCGCTGAACCTAGGCAAGTCCAAGCAGGAAGCCCTGGCGGTGGTTGATGCAATACTGTCACGCCTGCGGCTGATGCACCTGCGTGACCGGGTCACCCACAAGCTGTCGGGCGGTGAGAAACGGCTGGTGACGCTGGCCACGGTTCTGGCAATGGAACCGGAAGTGCTCATACTCGATGAGCCGACCAACGCGCTGGATCCAGAAAATTATGCACGGCTGGCTGAGATTCTGAAAGAGCTCGACCAGGCGGTTCTGCTGGTCAGCCATGATCCTGAGTTCCGTGAACAGATTGCTCCAACAGGGTATCACCTGATGGAGCGGACACTTACAAGGGTATAGCGGTTTTTTGGCTGAACAGGGCTTTAGCACACACGCTTCCTGCTAAAAAACCGCCGCTCCTGGTTAGCCATGCTGCGAATGCGGCCAATATCCGCAAAGTCCGGTCCCTGATCCGTCTCTGATCAACCTATGCTGCAACGCCGATCAATGGCCGCGTTGAACGCCGCGGGGCAGCGCGCAATTTTCTGCATCTGCGATATCCAGTGTGCAGCAAGCGCGCGCAGCGAGAAATGCCAATGAGCAAGTTGGGCTCACAGTCAAATTTCGCCGTCTGCCACACGAACATCTGCTGCCGATACGGGAACGTCTGGTCACCGTTCCAGGTCGCACGATTTCAAGGACTTGGCCGTAACTCTGGGTGGCCGCTTCTGTTGCCTCAGAGCCATCGGATTCGCCGCGTGAGCAGTCAGCAAAAGAGAGCCCCTTTGCGGTCAAAAGTTGGCTCGCCGCCTGCGCCATTTTCATACTTCGTGATCAGCAAAAAGCCGTCGTTTATGGTATTTCCAATGAAAGACTATGTTGTGAGGCAACTAGCCTACATTTGTTTGCTTGGCTCCCGTCCAGGTGATCTTCCTTTTGCACGGTCTTTGAATGTAATCGCCCACATCGCGGCCAGGATCATCAGCGTCGAAAGGTAGAAAGCACCGTCTGGGACAAGCCGGAACAGCATGAAATCCGCTAAAACGGCAAAAATCAGCGACAGATACTCGAATGGTGCGAGTTTTGAGATTTCGCTGTGCTGCAGAGCAAGGGTCATCATGATATGGGCAATGCCACCTGCAATTCCTGCACCGCAGAGGTAGACCAGCTGCAGAAAGTCAGGCTGGACCCAGCCCCAAAACACAGAAACTCCCCCAGCCACTGCACAGGTCAGTGCAAAGTAGAAGGCTATGGCTCCGGCGTTTTCCGTTTGAGCAAGGCTGCGGATCTGAATTTTGGCACCGGCCGTGAAGATCGCCATGGCGAAGGCCAGGCCTGCTCCGATCAAATAGGGTTGATCCGGTGTCGCAGCAGTCAAGCCAGGCAGCACTAGAACGAGCATTCCCAGGAACCCCAGGACAACGGCAAACCAGCGCATCCCGTTCACTTGTTCACCCAATAAGAATCGCGCCAGAACCACTGCCAGGACCGGGGCCAGATAGCCTATGATCGACGCATGGGCGAGCGGCAGGTATTTTAGCGAAGCAAATGAGGCGAACAGCGCAGTGCAGCCCAGTAGGCAGCGGGCAATATGGGACAGGGGTCGTTTAGTCCGCAAACCGCTAGGAAAGTCCCGTGTCCACATCAGGAACAGAACCAGTGGTATCAGGGCGACGGCGCTTCGAAAAAACACCACCTGGCCTAACGGGACCTCGTCGGCAAGCAGCTTCACAAACACGACCATGACTGTGAAAAACAAGGTTGCGCCGATGCGCAGTGCGATACCTGTGGCTTCCATTGTTTTGCCTCTTGGTGGGTTATCTGGTCTGTGCCAGTACGTCTCGGAGCCTGTCTCCAGCCAGATTGATTGCCAGCACGGAAACCAGCACGGCCAGACCCGGAAAAATCATAATGTGAGGAGCGGTCTGCATATAGGGTTTGCCATCCAGCAGCATGGCCCCCCATTCGGCGGTGGGCGGCTGCACTCCGAACCCCAGAAAGCTGAGCCCAGACACTGCAAGGATCGTGCGTGACCAGCTGCTGGTCCAAAGAACCAGCAGTGATGGCAGCACATTCGGCAGAATGTGGCGCCACAGGATCAGCCAGTCAGTCAGGCCGTTCAGGCGGGCCTGAATAACAAAATCCCGTTCTCCGATGGTCAACCCCAGACTGCGGGCAAGCCGCGCGAATTTCATCCAACTGACCAGAGACAGGGCAACCACTAGGTTGACAGTGCTGGGGCCGAACAGCCCGGCAAAGGCAACCGCTGCGATAAGCTCCGGAAAGGCAAAGAAACTGTCTGTCACTCGCATCAGCAGGGCGTCGGGGAAGGAACCGGAACGGGCAGCCAGCAGCCCGACGAGCGTCCCTGCGATCAGCCCCGCCAATGACACCACAAGCGCCAGCCCCAGAGACCAGAACGCACCATAAAGCAGCCGGGTGCCAATATCGCGGCCCAGATGGTCTGTGCCGAACCAGTGTGCAGGTTCAGGCGGCGCCAGTCGGTTGAGAAAATCCGCCTGTGCCGGCTGGTAGGGTGTCAACCACAATCCGATGCACAGCCCCAGTGCCAGCACCGCCAGTACCAGACCTGTTCTGCGCTTGAACCGGGACAGCGGGCTGTCCGGCAGCTTGGCGCCTTTTTGTAGGAGAACCTCACTCATACCCTCTGCTCCTGCGTGCGGGTCGCCGGGTCACTGGCGGCCTGCAGTGCCTCAGCCAGTGAATTGATCACGACATAAGCAACGGCAAAGAACATCACCAGAAACATCACCATAGGCAGGTCGCGCGACAGCACGGAGCCAGCCAGCAAAGACCCCAGCCCAGACCGGGCAAAGGTCAGCTCGACGATGATCGCGCCTTCCAGCAGGCTAGCAAAGTCGATCGCAATCATGGTCACAGCGGGCACCATCGCGTGGCGCAGCACGTGCCGAAAGAAGATCTCGCTCTCGGAAATGCCGCGCAGGCGCAGGGTTTCGACAAATGGCTGATTGGCCGCCTCCAGCATGAAGCTGCGAAGCAGACGGGTCTGCGAGGCCATCACCCAGAACGCCAGCGTCAGCGCTGGCAGCACCAGATGCGCGGGCGTGCCGGTGCCATATGACGGGAACCACCCCAGATGCACGGCAAAGCCCAGGATCAGCAGCAAGCCCAGCCAGTAGCTCGGCATGGCTGCGCCAACTGAGGAGAGCATCACGGCAGCCCGGTCCAGCCATGTCCCCGGGTGGCGCACCGCAAGACTGGCCAACAGAAACGCAACAGCCAGCCCCAGCCCCAGAGACGTTAGCGACAGGGTCACTGTTTCACCAAGATTGCCAATGAAAATGTCCCAGACCGACGTTTGCGAGGCATACGACAGGCCAAAATCACCGCGCAGCACATTGCCAAACCAATAGAGGTACTGGAGCCAGAACGGCTCCTCTAAGTGGAACTCGGCGCGAATGGCCTGGAGCAGTTCTGGTGGGAAGGCAATTTCTTCGGGGTAGCGCGCATGGGCAATAGCCTCAGCTCGGTCGCCGGGGGAGAAATAGCTGAGCGTGAAGGTAATCAGGCTGATCCCCAACAGAACAAAGGCAAGGCCCGGCAGGCGCGACAGAAAATACTTCATGCGGCCTCACTGGCGTGGCTCAATGTGCCGAGGCTGCGGGCGGCCTCGATCAGGTTTTCCGCATAGGGGCTGGCCGGTGCGGCAATGAACTCATCGCATGGCTGATAGGCTTCGACCTGCCCCATGCGCAGAACCAGAACCTTATCAGCATAGGCCGCGGCGAACCCCAGATCATGGGTGACCACAAGATATGCGGTCTGCGTCTTGCGCCGCAGCACTTCCATTTGGCGGGCGATCTTCTTTTGCACCAGAGCATCCAGCGCGCTCAGCGGCTCATCAAAAAAGATGAGCTTGGGCCGGGCGATCAAGGCCCGCGCCAGACAGGCCCGCTGTGCCTGACCCAGAGAGACCTGACCAGGGAACCTGCTGTAAAACTCCGATCCCAGCTGGACATCTTCCAGTGCGGCAAGAACGGCACTCTTGCGCTCCTGGACGGTCAGGTTTTGGCGGTAAAGGCTTTCCTGTATAGAGGCGCCAAGTGTCAGCCGCGGGTTCAGAGCAGCCAATGGATCCTGCATTACCCAGCGGGTCTGCGGCAGGCCAGGGTGCGTTGGCACAGCCCCGGTGATATCCGTGCCAGAGGGCGTGAACACTAGCCTGCGGCAAGTTGCGGGCAGAAACCCCTGCACGGCTTTCAGCAAGGTAGACTTACCTGCGCCGCTTTCTCCGATGACACATAGCATTCCACCCTGCTGGATGTCACAGGAAACATCTTGCAACAGCACTTTGTCTCCGGCCCTGACTGTCAGGCCTTCGAGTTGAAAGACCGGGTCATTCGGCGGCATGGCTGATCTCTGGCTTGGCTTTGTCCCAGCAGCGGTGCGCCACTAGCTCGCGGGAATAGGTATGCTGCGGGTTGGACAAAAGGATGTCAGAAACTCCGCTCTCAACAATCCGGCCGCGCTGCATAATTGCAATCCGTCCTGCAAATCGTGCGGCCAGCGCCAGGTCGTGGGTCACCATCATCACCGCGATCTCATGTTCCGCGGCGATGCGCCGGGTTTCCTGCAGCACCTGCGATGCAATCAGCGGATCCAGCGCTGAGGTCGGCTCGTCCAGGATCAAAAGTTTCGGAGCATCCATCAGGGCCATCGCCAGCAACAGACGCTGCTGCATACCTCGACTCCACTGATGCGGGTAGCTACCGCCCGGATCCGGCAGGCCAAGGGCCGATAGAATGTCCCGCTGATGTGAGGTGTGTTTTACCCTTTTGCGGCGGGCCAGCTGGTCCCATTGCCAGCGCAGGCGGCGCAGCGGATCAAAGCCATGGGCCGGGCTTTGCGGCACATATGCAATGCCATCCAGAGTGGTTTTTGCGGGCGAGGCAAAAGCACGCTGCGCGCCGTTGAACAGAATGTGCCCGCTGGTCGGACGCGCAGGGCGGGTCAGGCCCATCACGGCCCGCAAAAGAGTAGATTTGCCCGCACCGGAGCCGCCCACAACCGCCAGCCATTCTGTCGGCGCCATCTCAAGACTGACATCATGCAGAATACCCTGCCCGCCAATTTCGGCGGACAGGGCCTCGATTTTCATCAAAGGTGCCTGTTTACTCGGCAATCGCCAGCTCCGGGCTCGCCAGATAGGTTTCTGCCGGGTGGATGCGGTAGCCCTCAACCTTGCCATTGCCGACCGAAACCTGTGTCTTGTGGAACAGCGGGATCACCGGAAGGTCACGGTTGATAATGGCTTGAACCTCGGCATAGACCGGTTTGCGCTCTTCGCTTGAAAACAGGCTACGGCCCTTTTTAAGCAGTGCGTCCAGCTCAGGGTTGGAGTAGCCGGAAACATTATAGCTGCCATCCGTCGCCACCAATGTGCTGGGGAAGTAATCCGGATCGCCTTGCGGGGCGGTGCCCCAGGCCTGTAGGTGCAGGTCGATTTCGCCAGCTTTAAGTGCCTCGTTGTTTGCGCCGAATTCACCCATTGCGATTTCCGCGCCCAGACCGATCTGCTGCAGCATGATCTGCGAGATTTCCAGTGTCGGCCGCAGCGCAGCCCGGCCTTCGTAGCTACGGATCTTCAGCACGATGTCTTCGCCGTTCAGCTCCCGGATGCCATTGCCGTCACTGTCGGTAATTCCCGCCTCATCCAGCATGGCCAGCGCTTTGGCCGGGTCATAGGACAGGCTGATATCGCCGTTTACCCAGGATTTCATGCTGGCTGGGAAGATGCCATTGGCCGACTGCCCACCGACACCTGCCAGGGTCGCCGCAACGATGGTGTCACGGTCCAGGCCCAGCGAAACGGCATTCAGAAGCGTCTGGTTGGACAGTGGACCGTCATTCACCCGTGGCTGCAAGAAGAACAGTCGCGCGGTTGCCTCCGAGAACAGCTGGCCTTTGCCTTCTTCAAGCAGCTTGGCGAAATCCGGTTCCGGGTAGTTGGTGACCAGATCAACATCACCCGCCTGCAGTGCCAGTGCCGCAACCGAAGGGTCGCTGATCGCGTCGATCACCAGACGGTCAAGTTTCGGCGCGCCGCCCCAGTAATCGGCAAACCCAGTGGTCACATAAGTTTTGTCCGTTTCCGCATTTTCAAAGACAAACGGACCAGTGCCCACCAGCGGCATTGCATCGGTGCCGTCTTTCATGACAGCCGCCGACGGTTCGGTCAGCGACCACAGGAAAGCTGAGTTCGGTGCACTGGTGCGGAAGACCAGCGTTTTATCGTCAACCAGCTCGATGGATTCGATGTTCAGAAGCTTGACCAGGCGCGGGTTATTCCCGGGGTGGCCCTCTTCGCTCAGCTTTTCAAACGACTCTTTGACAGCCTGGGCGGTGACCGCAGAGCCATCATGGAATTTTACACCCTCGCGCAGGGTGATTTTCCATTCCCGTTCAGACAGGTTTTCAAAACCGGTGGCAAGGCGCGGCTGAAGGGTCATGTCATAGCCGATACCAATCAGCGTTTCCGACACGCCTGCCCGGTTGCTGAGCCAGCCATTCTGGCGGGCACGGGGATCAGGAATGCTGCTTTTGGGGCCAAACGGCGCGGCAATCACCATTTCCAATTTGGTTTCTGCGGCTGCAGGGCTCAAAAGCGCCGCAGCGGCGAGGCAGGTTGCGGCGAGGGTTTTGGTCCAGAAAGCGCGTGAATAATTCGGCATGTCCTTGGTCCTTAGGTTTCTGACAAGGGAATTTTGGGGTGAGGTGTACAAGTTATGTGATAATATAACAAGCGCTGATTCAGTGGACAGCTGCGTCAGCTCAGGTGTTAGGCAGGCAGCTGCGGAACCTGCATGGACAAGATGATGTCAGGGACGGCAACCGCACCTGCGGCTACGTCCAAGCAAGCCCAAACAGTGGGAGCAAGTTTCCGAGATACGCAGGATGCGTGCCATGAGGCCTCCTTCCAGGACGCCCCGTCCCGGTGTGGTTGAAATCGCGATGGCAGGTCTCCTGACTTGCGGGTCTTGGCTGCGCCATCCTTCCCAGCCATACGGCCAGTGGGTGCTTGGCGTCGCTATCCGCTTACAGTTGCGGGGGCAGTCACGGATTTAGCGCCTGTTGGCTACACCTCACCGTGTTCCCTTTTCATCCTCTCAGCATTTTGCCTTGAGGAACCATCGAAAGCAGGTAGGCGAACGCTGACAGAATTGTCAATTGCCCCGAACCAATAGGTAAGGGCTCGAGGTGGGCCAAAAGCTGCAAGTTTCAAGAGGGTCAGTTTCAATGGAAATGACCTTTGCAGCTAATGGTTCAGCCAAATTGCCTCAGTAGCCTGTATTGTAATGAACCGGCCTGTCAGGCAGTGCCTCTATTAAGTTGGCTTCCCTGCGCGAAGCCGACACTCGGGGCACCCCTAGCTGCAATTGGGGCGGAAGTCAGCTCCGTCCGGCGACCTGTGGATTCGGGTGACAGATCTCTCTGCAGCATGCTTGAACGGCTGTTTTTTACGCCGCTCAGCGGCGCCCAAAATGATGCAGTTGCGACGATTTTGTTGCGGCGAGCACGCGCAGCGAAGAAATCCAAGGTACAAGTTGGGCTCGAACCTGCCGTCCATTGCATGAAGCTGCGACGTCAGCTGCCTGCGTAAAGAGGACACAGGATGGCGCCTTGGCTGCGTTTGCAGCGAAAACCGGCCTGTCTTGGGTCAGAAATGCTTGACAATTGGGGTGGAAATGCCTGGCAGGTGCAGGCAATTTTTCCTTAAAAACAGTCAGCATCGGGTCAGCTTTGCCTGACGTTTGACACAAATTGTCGGGCGACACATAGTTTTGCCATTTGCGACAGAACCTTTCCTTTTTCGTGTCTCCAACATCCCCGCTCGCGCCTCCTGTTCCGCCAGTGGTGTCAATCGGCATGGAACTTTGACCCCCTATAGGCATCCAAAATTGACCCCCTGTTTGACGTGCGGTTAGCTGGCCCGATGCGGTGTAGCCTCCACCAAGCGAAGCCGTATCGTGCCAGCGTCGGCTCGACTATTCTCGGGTTTTGAAGCGCCAGCTCTCGTTGCCCGTTTCGACGATGTCGCAATGGTGGGTAAGGCGGTCGAGCAGCGCGGTAGTCATCTTGGCGTCGCCGAAGACCGAGGGCCATTCGCCGAAGTCGAGGTTGGTCTTCACGATGATCGATGTGCGCTCGTAGAGGCGGCTGATGAGATGGAACAATAGCTGACCACCGGTTTGTGCGAAGGGGAGATAGCCAAGCTCGTCGAGGATCAGGAAGTCGAGACGGCACAGCAGATCTGCCGTGCGCCCCTGTCGGTCGGCGCGGGCTTCCGCATCGAGTTTGTTCACCAGGTCCACAACGTTGAAGAAGCGCCCCCGTCTGCCGCGGCGGATGCACGCCCGAGCGATGCTGACGGCAAGGTGGGATTTACCGGTCCCTGTGCCGCCGATCAGCACGACATTGCGTTGCTGCGCCAGAAACTCTCCGGTCGCCAGATCACGGACCAGCGCCTCGTTGACCGGCGTGCCTTCGAAGCTGAACTCATCGACCTCTTTCGCCAGGGGCAGCTTGGCAATCGTCATCTGGCATTTGATCGAGCGCGCCTGCTTCTCACTGATCTCGGCGTTCAGCAGATCGCCCCCTCTCGGCAGCATGCTGCGCATGCGCCTGCCGGGCAATGGATGATCTGTTGCGGTTCGTGCTGACGCTTCACCGCCGTGGCGATGGTCTCATCGTAGGCGGCCTTCATGCCGTAGAGCTTCAGCTGGCTCGTCGTGCCGGAGGCACGCCTACGGCGTGACGCGTCCAGCACCTGTGATCTTTCCACGGATGTGTCTCCTTAGGCGGTCATAGCGTTTGCAGTCGGCCACGGGCTCGCAGGTCAGTCGCGTCGTGCCAGAGGCACGCATTCAGCGTGACGCGTCCGGCGTATCGATGGTCAGCGGCGGCTCACGATGCCGGGCCAGAATGTTGGTGACGACCGAGGCCGCGGAGGCCCCTTCGTTCAGCGCTTCGGCACAGGCAGCATCCACTGCATCCAGCCCATCGGTGGGGATCATTCTCAGGATCTGGACCATCCACTGCCCGGCAGGGCATTGCGCAGCAATGTCCCGAGAGGGGGCTGGTCGCCATTGGGCACCTTGCCCAGTTTGCGCTGAATGCGCCTGATCGCTGATGGCAGCTCCCTGTCCTTGAAGGGAGCCCCATTCCTGAGGGCGTCCCGCTGCCCGGCAGCGCATGCGTGCATGCGCGAGAGGGGGCTTGCGGGCCAGCACCGGGATGTAGTGCAGCGGATCGTAGATGGCCTTGTCGCGCCCGAAGGCTCGTTCATGCCGCCCTACGATCTTGCCGTCCTGCCAGAACTCGACCCGCTCGGCATAGGCGCGGATCTCGACTGGCCGGCCGACGGCGCGGCCATCCACCGAGTAGCGGTTCTTGTCGAACCGGACGAGACAGGTCTTCGAGACTGATGCCGGAACAGCGTGGAAACCATCAAAGGGGCCGACGTATGGCACCAGACTCGCCCGCTCATCCTCGAAGACCTCCCAGATCGTGCGGTCTCGAAGCTCTTGGTGCGGATGAGATTTGGCCCAGGCGGCGCAGCGATCCTCGAGCCAGGCGTTTAGTTCGGCGTAACTCTTAAACTTGGGCCTGGGCACGAAGAAGCGACGCCGGACAACGCCTGCCTGGTTCTCGACCTGTCCCTTCTCCCAGCCCGATGCTGGTGTGCAGGCAACGGGATCGACAAGATAATGCCCGCACATCTGCTGGAAGCGCCGATTGTAGGCCCGGTCGCGGCTAACGAAGATCGTGTCTACCGCCGTCTTCGCGTCCATTGTCCTCGGACCAGTGGCGGACAATTTCCGCTGTCGTAGATCCCGCGCGTGCAGGCCCCGCCGAAGAAGGCGAAGGCCTTGTCATGGGCATCGAACATCGAGCCATTGGGAGCGCCATTGGTCCAAGCGGCAATGGCGAGGCTCCTGCGTCTCGCGCGGATAGGCCCGGACAAACAGCATGCGGCTGTGGCAGAGCCGGACATGCGCCACCTTCACAGTGGTGGTCGCACCGTCGATCACAACAATCTCGTGGCTCCAGTCAAATTGGTAGGCCTCGCCCGGATCGAAAATCAGCGGGACATAGGCGGCCGCGGTGGCCTCTTGTTTTTCCTTGGACCACGTGGCCGCGTAACGCCGGACAGCGTCATAGCCGCCGTCATATCCAAGGGCTCTCAGTTCTTCGAAGATCCGGATGCGGGTTAACCGCTCGCGCTTTGGCTTCCTCGCATTCGCCGCCAACATCTCTTTGAGCTTGTCTTTCCATGGCCCGATCTTTGGCAGAGGCTGAACGCGGCGTTCGTAGGTTGCTTCCGTCACACCAGACCGGATCACCTTCCGCACCGTATTCCGCGATACCCGCAGTTCCCGGCAGATTTGCTTGATCGGCTTGTTCGGCATTGGCCTCGGACCAATGGCGGCTCAATGCCTCAATCCTGAAAATACGCCCGCCGGATCTTTGCTATCGTCTCCACGACCAACATCCCACTCTGTGCTCCCCGATAACCTCGAGGGCATGATTCACATCAGTGTAAGGGGGTCATCTTTGGACGCCGATTTCCCCGCTACGGGGTCAAAATTGCATGCCTGTTCACACGTTCGGGTGCTGTTGTGCCCCGGTTTCAAGTCCCGCAGCGTCCGAGCAAGCTGGATCCATTCGCGGACAAGCTGTCTGCTTGGCTTGCCGCGCAATCGCGCAAGCCCCGCAAGCAGCGGCGCACGGTTAAGCAGCTGCATGTGGACCTGGCGGCTCTCGGCTTTACCGGCTCGTACGGGCGGGTGGCGGCCTTCATGCGGGCATGGCGCGCGGTACGCCAGCGCGTTCAGCAGTCGTCAGGCCGCGGCACGTTTGTTCCGCTGGCGTTTCAGCCGGGCGAAGCCTCCCAATTCGACTGGAGCGAAGACTGGGCGATTCTCGGTGGAGAGCGCACCAAGCTCCAGATTGCCCATATCAAGCTGTCGCACAGCCGGGCCTTCCTGGTCCGAGCCTACCTTCTGCAATCCCATGAGATGCTGTTCGACGCGCACTAGTATGCGCTCCGGGTCTCCGGCGGCGTGCCCCAGCGCGGGATTAATGACAGTGGGAATTGCCCGCCACTGGTTCAAGGGCAATGACCGCGCGCACAGCGGTTGAACGGGTCGGCAAAGGCGTTGAGCTGAATAAAAGTCTAGTTCAGCCTGGACCATCTGAACGAAACATTGGTGCTTTAGTTTGAGGGCAGCTGTCGAGTGCCCCACAGTGTATCCAATCCTCAAGGGCTTTTCATGCCCAGACAGTTTGGGAATGTCCCGAATGACTAGCAGTGCAAACAATACTGTATGTTGCCACAGGTTTGCACAGGCGAAACCGCGTCGATCAGGGTTTTTCTTCAGGGCTTTGCCGCGAAAGCCCCGTGAGTTGTCTATTTTGATTTCAGCTGCTGGTTAGCTGCAACCGAAGCAGGGGTAAGTCACACAATTCTTTTTCCGAACTTGTTGTTGTGAGCATTCTGATGGGGAAGACCGGTAGGGTAGCAGCCCGCGCCGGAGTGTCAGAAGAGGGTTTGGAAATGGCTGTAGAAAAGGTAGACACGCTAGTTGTTGGTGCCGGGCAGGCCGGTGTGGCCATGAGCGAGCATCTGACCAGCCACGGCGTACCGCATCTGGTGCTGGAAAAAAACCGGATTGCAGAGGCCTGGCGGACCGGGCGCTGGGACTCGCTGGTTGCCAACGGCCCCGCTTGGCATGACCGTTTCCCGAACCTGGAGTACGAAGGAACTGACCCTGAGGCCTTTCCGGCCAAAGAGAGGGTTGCGGACTACATGGTTGAATATGCGGAACGGTTCAATGCGCCGATCCGCACCGGAGTTGAAGTGACCAGGGCCGGGCGTATTGACGGCACCGGCGGTTTCCGGGTCGAAACCTCGGATGGTGTGATCGAGACAAAGCGGATTGTGGCGGCAACCGGCGCATTCCAGCATCCTGTGATCCCGCCTGTGGTGCCCGAGGGCGCAGGGGTGAACCAGCTTCACTCTTTCCACTACCGCAATCCGGATCAGCTGCCCGAAGGTGCAGTGCTGGTGGTCGGGGCGGGGTCATCCGGTGCGCAGATCGCCGATGAGCTGAACCGGGCAGGCCGCAAGGTTTATCTTTCGGTGGGGCCGCATGACCGCCCGCCGCGGATGTACCGGGGCCGCGACTTTGTCTGGTGGCTGGGGGTGCTGGGCCTGTGGGATCAGGCTGCGCTGGAGCCGGGCAAGGAGCATGTGACGATTTCCGTCAGCGGCGCCTATGGCGGTCAGACCATGGATTTCCGCCGCCTGGCAGGCGAGGGGGTGACGCTGCTGGGCCTGACCGAGTCCTATGACAATGGAACCATGAAGTTTGCCGACGATCTTCCGGAAAACATTGCCAATGGTGATGCCGACTATTTGAAGATGTTGGACTTGGCAGATGCTTATGTCGAACGCACTGGTGTTGATCTGCCAGAGGAGCCGGAGGCGCGCAGGGCCTTCCTCGACCCGGACAGCCTGACCAACCCGGTACGCGAGCTGGATCTTGCGGCAGAAGGCATCACTACCATCCTTTGGGCCACCGGCTTCCGCCAGGATTTCACCTGGATGAAAGTGGATGCCTTCGACGAACGCGGCCGCCCGCTGCATCAGCGCGGAGTTTCGGCAGAGCCGGGGGTCTACTTCTTGGGCTTACCCTGGCAGTCTCGGCGCGGCTCGACCTTTATCTGGGGGGTCTGGCATGATGCCAAGCATGTGGCTGACCAGATCGCTATCCAGCGCCACTACGAGGGCTATCGTGGCCCCGGCGAACACCGCGCCGACGCGCTCTGAGCGCGGCGCTTAGCAGCAGCCTAAGCAAGGGGTAGCCAGACGGTAGTTTTGCTGCCCCGACGTGTGTGCGACAGTCACCAGAAAAACAACGCTGGCCGCACACTTTATCCCGCCATGCCAGGAGGACATCATGGCCCATACCCGTATCCGCAAGTTCAACACATCGGACACTTATCCGGAACAGAACCTGGACAATGATCTGTGCCAGGCGGTGGTGACACACGGCGGCAAAACCGTTTACCTGCGCGGCCAGTGCCCGCAGAACCTGGACGATGCGAAGAACATTGAAAGCCACGACCCGGTGGAGCAGACTCACAAGGTGATGCAGAACATCCAGCAGTTGATTGAAGAGTGCGGTGGCACAATGGAGCATCTGGTGAAGGTCGTCGTCTACATCACCGATGTGCGCCACCGCGAGGCGGTTTACCGCACCATGGGCGAATACATTAAAGGGGTGCATCCGGTGTCGACCGGCCTGGTTGTGCAGGCGCTGGCGCGGCCCGAGTGGCTGGTGGAGATCGACGGCACCGCGGTTATTCCGGACTGATCCGGAAGCGGGAAGGGGGCTGTCTGCCCCTCTTGAGCCTGCGGCTCAATTCACCCCCGAGGATATTTCCGGCCAGATGAAGAATGGATCCGTTTCCAGTGGCTGGTGAGGAGGAAAGACGATGACATTTTCGCTTGTGGCGCGCTGCGCGGAAACGGGCATGTTCGGGGTGGCGATTTCGTCCTCCTCTCCGGCGGTGGCAGCACGCTGTTCATTTGCGCGGGCGGGTGTTGGCGCTGCCGCAAGCCAGAATGTAACCGATCCAAGCCTCGGTCCGCTGGCACTGGACCTGATGGAGCAGGGCATGAGCGCCGCTGAAGCGGTTGCGGAAGTTCAGCGGCGCGGCAGGTTCATTGAATACCGGCAAGTGCTGGCCGTAGACAAAAGCGGCGACACGGCCATTCACTCCGGGCCGAACTCCCTGGGCATCTGGACGCAAGCAGAAGGCCAGGATGTGGCCTCGGGTGGCAACCTGCTGGCCAACGATGGCGTATGCCAGGCCATCGTGGACGGGTTCGCGGCTTCAACCGGCCATCTTGGCGACCGGCTGATTGCCGCGATGCGGGCCGGGCTGGCAGCTGGCGGCGAGGCCGGGCCGGTGCATTCTGCGGGCATGAAACTGGTCGACAAGGTGAGCTGGCCGGTGGCCGACCTGCGCTGTGATTGGACCGGGGATTGCCCGATCGAAAACATTGCTGCGGCCTGGGATATCTACAAGCCGCAGCTGGATGCCTATGTCCAGCGCGCGCTCGACCCGCGCGAGGCGCCGTCTTACGGCGTGCCGGGCGACGAATAAACAGGAGTGGGACTATGCTGGACTATACATTTGACGACTGGAAATCCCGTGCAGCGGCTCTCTCATTCCGCAGCCAGGCTTTCATTGATGGCAAATTTACCGACGCTGTGTCGGGTAAGACTTTTGCAAGTGTGAACCCGGCGACGGGCGAAGTGCTGGCGCAAGTAGCCGAATGTGATGCAGAGGACGTGGACCGTGCGGTGGCTGTCGGCCGCCGCGCGTTTGAGGACGGACGCTGGTCGCGGATGGCGCCGGGTGACCGCAAGGCGGTGATGCTGAAGCTGGCGGATCTGATCCGGGAAAATCTGGAGGAGATGGCGCTGCTGGACAGCCTGGACATGGGCAAGCTGGTGACCGATGCGGCCACCATCGACGCGCCCGGGTCGGCGCATTTTTTTCAGTGGTATGCCGAGGCCATCGACAAGGTCTATGACGAGGTGGCGCCGACCGGGCCGGGTGATCTGGCATTGGTGTCGCGCGTGCCGTTAGGTGTTGTGGGCGCGGTAACACCCTGGAACTTCCCGCTGGACATGGCGACCTGGAAAGCGGCGGCGGCGCTGGCGGCCGGGAACTCCGTGGTACTGAAACCGGCGGAGCAGTCGCCGCTGTCTGCACTGCGGCTGGCCGAGCTGGCGGCAGAGGCCGGGGTGCCGGACGGGGTATTCAACGTGGTGCCGGGCTATGGTGCCACTGCGGGTAAGGCGCTGGGGCTGCATATGGATGTGGACTGCCTCGCCTTCACTGGCTCCACCGCCATTGGCAAGATGTTCATGCAGTATTCCGGGCAGTCGAACCTGAAACAGGTCTGGCCTGAAACCGGCGGCAAAAGCCCAAATCTGGTATTCGCCGACTGCGAGGACCTGGATGCAGCTGCCGACATGGCTGCCTTTGGCATCTTCTTCAACCAGGGTGAGGTCTGTTCGGCCAACTCGCGGCTTTATGTCGAGCGTTCGGTCAAGGATGCCTTTGTCGAGAAGCTGATTGCCCGCGCCGAGGCGGCCCAGCCGGGGGATCCGCTGGATCCGGCCTCGAAAATGGGCGCCATCGTGGATGAGAAGCAGACCGAGGGCATCATGCGTTTCGTTGAGGCGGGCAAATCCTCGGCCAATCTGGTGGCGGGCGGTGAGCGCGTGACCGTCGGTGGCAAGGGCTGTTTTGTGCAGCCGACGATCTTTGACGACGTGAGCCACGACAACCCGCTGGCGCGGGATGAAATTTTTGGCCCGGTGCTGTCGGTCATTCCGTTTGATAGCGAGGAGGAGGCCGTCGCCATGGCCAATGACTCGATCTATGGCTTGGCGGCTTCGGTCTGGACGGACAACCTCAGCCGCGCCTGCCGGGTGTCGGACAAGCTGCAGGTGGGCACGGTCTCGGTTAACACGGTGGACGCGTTGTCGGCGCAGACGCCCTTTGGCGGTATGAAGCAGTCAGGCTTCGGACGCGATCTGTCGCTGCATAGCCTGGAAAAATATACCGCGCTGAAAACCACTTGGATCAAATACCGGGCTTGATCGGCCCGGTCCTGCTCCGGCATAGTCGCTGACATGCCTTTGCGTTTCACACTGCGCCAGCTGGAGTATTTCGTCGCCGTGGGCGAGGCCGGGTCTATTGCCCTGGCCTCGGAGAAGGTGAATGTCTCCTCGCCGTCGATCTCGGCGGCGGTGTCGCAGCTGGAAAATGAGTTCGGCCTGCAGCTGTTTGTGCGTAAGCACGCACAAGGGCTGTCGCTGACCCAGGCCGGGCATCAGTTCATGGATCAGGCGCGCGCGGTTCTGTATGAGGCCGGGGCGCTCAGCCGACTGGCGGACAATATCTCGGGTTTCGTGCAGGGGCCTTTGTCGGTGGGGTGCCTGCTGACCTTTGCCCAGCTCATCGTGCCGGGCCTGCGCCGCCAGTTCGAGGCGCTTTATCCGGCGGTGACCATCAGCCAGACGGAGCGCGATCAGGCCGGGCTAATCAACCTGATCCGGCAGGCGCGGATCGACGTTGCGCTGACCTATGACCTGAACATCCCGGCGGACCTGACATTCAACGCGCTTGCGGAGCTTCCGCCCTATGCGCTGCTGAGCGAAGATCACCCGCTGGCGGACCGCGACAGCGTCACGGTGGAAGATCTGGCCGCGCATCCGATGGTGCTGCTGGATCTGCCGCTGAGCGCTGAGTATTTCCTGTCGTTCTTCGAGGATGCCGGAGTTACGCCGCAGATTGCCGAGCGCACCCGCGACATGGCGGTGATGCGCGGGCTGGTGGCAAACGGCTTTGGCTATTCCATTGCCAATATCCGTCCAGTGACAGGCATGGCGCCGGACGGGCGCAAGCTGAGCTTCGTGCCAATTGCAGGCAAGCTGCGTCCTATGCGGATGGGGCTGCTGACGGCTGAGGGCGCCGAGAACGTTCTGACCGTTAAGACTTTCATCCATTATTGCCGCGAACGGATCACTGACGGCACCGTGCCGGGCATCCGCATCGGGGACGGCGGCGGGGCTTAGGCAGCGGCTAATCAGTGCTTCCGTAAGCGCAACTTTCGCCTTTGGGCCGGTCCTGTACCTTTGAAGTGCTCTTGCACCGAAGGAGATGGAAATTGCGCGATCCCCGCTATGATATTCTGTTCGAGCCGATGAAGATCGGTCCGCTCACCGCCCAAAACCGCTTTTACCAGGTGCCCCACTGCAACGGCGGCGGCTACCGGGACCCCTCTGCGGCGGCAGCGATGCGGGGCATCAAGGCCGAGGGTGGCTGGGGCGTGATCTTCACCGAACAGTGCGAGATGCATCACACCTCGGAAATCACCCCCTTCATCGAATTGCGCCTGTGGGAGGACAAGGACATCCCGCAGCTGCGCAAGATGTCGGAGCGGATGAAGACCCATGGCGCACTGGCCGGCATTCAGCTCGCCTATTCCGGGATCAACGGCCCGAACCTCTACACCAAGGAGGTGCCGCTGGCGCCCTCTGCACTCCCGATCCGCACCTTCACCAACGACCCGGTGCAGGCCCGCGCGCTGGACAAGCAGGACATCAAGGATCTGCGCCGCTGGTTCGTGAATGCGGCGAAACGGTCGAAAGAGGCAGGCTTTGACCTGATCTGCCTTTACGGCGCGCATGGCTTCGGCATCTTCCAGCACTTCCTGAGCCGGGCGACCAATCAGCGTTCGGATGAATACGGCGGCTCACTGGAGAACCGCGCGCGTTTCAGCCAGGAAGTCATCGCTGACATGCGTGATGCGGTGGGCGATACCATGGCGATTACTCTGCGCGTCAGCTTGGATGAAACCATTGGCGAGCTGGGCTTTTCCAACGCAGAAGTGCGCGATTACATCGAGATGAACAAGGACCTGCCGGACCTCTGGGACCTGGCGCAGGGAACTTGGGAGGATTGCTCCGGCCCGAGCCGATTCAAGGAAGAGGCCGCGCAGGAGCAGCTGGTGCGCGGCATTCATGAGCTGACCGACAAGCCCATCGTCGGCGTCGGCCGCTTCACCAGCCCGGACGTGATGGCAAAGATGGTGAAATCCGGCACGCTGGACTTCATCGGCTGCGCGCGGCCCTCGATTGCCGATCCCTTCTTGCCGAAGAAGATCGAGGAAGGCCGGATCGAGGACATCCGAGAATGCATCGGCTGCAACATCTGCATCACCGGCGACATGACCATGTCGATCAGCCGCTGCACCCAGAACCCGACCTTCATGGAGGAATGGCGCAAGGGCTGGCATCCGGAAAAGATGAATACCAAGGGCGACAGCTCCAACGTGCTGGTCGTCGGCTCGGGTCCGGCCGGACTTGAAGCCGCTTGGGCGCTGTGCCGCCGCGGGTATGACGTGGCGGTGGCCGAGGCCAAGGACGTGATCGGTGGGCGTGTGACCCGCGAGCGCACACTGCCGGGTCTCAATGCCTGGGGCCGTGTCGTGGATTACCGCGACTACCAGCTGAGCCAGCGTCCGAACGTGGAGATCTACCGCGAAAGCCCGCTGGATGCGGAAAGTATCCTTGAGTTCGGCTTTGAGAACATCTGTATCGCCACCGGCTCCACCTGGCGCCGGGACGGGGTCTCGCGCCAGCATGTGGTGCCGATGCCGATCGCCGAAGGTGCCAAGGTCTATACGCCCGACGACCTGATGGACGGCACCATCCCCGAAGGCCGCGTGGTGGTCTATGACGACGACCACTACTACATGGGCGGGGTTCTGGCGGAACTGCTGGCCTCCAAGGGTGCGCAGGTGACGCTGGTCACGCCCTCAGCCTTTGTCAGCGATTGGACCAACAACACGCTGGAGCAGGTGGCGATCCATCCACGCCTGGTGGAGGCCGGGGTGGAGATTGTGCTGAACCGCGGCTTGACAGAAATCCACGCGGGCCATGTGGTCAGCAACTGCACCTACACGGACCGCACCTGGAACATCGAGGCGGATGCCGTGGTCATGGTCGCCTCGCGCACCGGTAACGACAGCCTCTTCGAGGAACTGCGCGCCCGTGAGGCGGAATGGGCGGATGCCGGCATCAAGTCGGTCAAGATCATAGGCGACGCCAGCGCGCCGGGGCCGATTGCCTGGGCGACCTATGCAGGCCACCGTTATGCGCGCGAGCTTGATGGCCCGGATATCGGCGATGCGCTGCCCTTCCGCCGCGAGATTACCGAGCTGGCCGTGGACTGACGATGACAGCAACGCTGGACATACTGGAGCGGCTGACCGGGTTCGACACGGTCAGCCGCAACTCCAATCTGGAGCTGGCTGCCTATATGGAGGGCTTCCTGGTTGAGCGCGGTTTCGCAGTGGTGCGGCTGCCGTCGCCGGATGGCTCCAAGACCGGGCTGTATGCCGAGAAAGGCCCCGCTGGGCAGGGGGTTCTGCTGTCTGCGCATACGGATGTGGTGCCGGTGGACGGGCAGAAGTGGACCCGCGATCCGTTCCGGCTGACCCGGGATGGAGGCCGGGTCTATGGCCGCGGCACAACCGACATGAAGGGCTATGTCGCCAGCGCACTGGCGCTGGCGGATCGTGCCGCAAAGGTGGATCTAAAGGAGCCGCTGAAAATCGCGCTGTCCTATGACGAGGAGGTCGGCTGCGTCGGCATTCAGGAGATGCTGGAGCGCCTGGCTCCGCTGATCGGCAAACCGCGGGCCTGTTTTGTGGGGGAACCGACGGAGATGAGAGTCGCCATCGGCCACAAGGGAAAAGCTGCCCTGCGCGCGGTGTGCCAAGGCCAAAGCGGCCATTCAGCGCTGGCCCCCAATTTCACCAACGCTTTGCACCTCGCGGGGGATTTCCTGGCGGAGCTGCGGGCATTGCAAGAAGATTTTGCCGCCGTTGGCGCGCGGGACGCAGCCTATGCAGTGCCCTATTCCACGGTGCATGTTGGTAAAATGAATGGCGGCACCGCGCTCAACATCGTGCCGGACCGGTCAGAGCTGACCTTTGAATACAGACATTTGGCGGCGGACAACGGGGAAGACATTCTGGCCCGCATTCAGGCCGCCGCCGAACGGGTCAGCAACCGCTACCCGGCTGAGGCCTGTATCGAGGTGGAGCAGTACAACGCTTACCCCGGCCTGGACGTGCCTGCAGATAGCCCAGTAGTCCCTTTTGCGCAGAAGCTTGCCCAGAGCGATGGCACCACCAAGGTCGCCTTTGGCACTGAGGCCGGGTTCTTTGACCAGTTGGGTGTGCCCACTGTGGTCTGCGGCCCGGGCTCGATGGAGGGGCAGGGTCACAAACCTGACGAATATCTGGAGCTGAGTCAGGTTGCCGCCTGCGACGCGATGATGGACCGGATCCTGAACGATCTGACAACTTGAGAAACACGGCACGGCGACAATCGCCTATCTGCAGGCCAGAGTTTATCGTTCCGGCTCATTTAGCATGGCAGCGGGTGAAAGGATTCCCTCAATGCTGGCGGCAGGCAAGCTGCCCTGCTCCTTCAGCACCGCACGGATGCTGCGGCCCGAGGCCAATGCCTCCTTGGCGATCCTGGCAGCGGCATC
Organism: Leisingera sp. ANG-M6; assembly: GCF_000813905.1. NCBI lineage: Bacteria > Pseudomonadati > Pseudomonadota > Alphaproteobacteria > Rhodobacterales > Roseobacteraceae > Leisingera > Leisingera sp. ANG-M6. The sequence goes on along the minus strand of NZ_JWLG01000014.1, from coordinate 18,721 downwards.
ATAACCCAGATGCGGCGCCAGAGCGGTGGCCAGCACCAGGCTGTTGTCCAGAAGGGCGGCGCAGCGGCCCTCATTGGCGGTGATCCCCGAAACGCATTTCACAGTCAGCACGTCAACGGCATTTTTTAGGATACGGATGGATTCCAGCAGGTTATAGGCCACCACCGGCTCCATCGCATTGAGTTGCAGCTGCCCTGCTTCCGCGGCCATGGTGACGGTAAGATCATTGCCGATTACCTGGAAGCAAACCTGATTGACAACCTCAGGGATCACCGGGTTCACCTTGCCCGGCATGATCGACGACCCCGCTTGCACCGCGGGCAGATTGATCTCACAAAAACCGGCGCGGGGGCCGGAGGACAACAGCCGCAGGTCGTTGCAGATCTTCGAGAGCTTCACCGAGACCCGTTTCAGGATACCGGAATAGGCGACAAAGGCGCCAAGGTCAGAAGATGCCTCGTTCAAGTTGCCTGCCTGCTTCAGTTCAAATCCGGAAAGATGCGAAAGGTATTGCAGCGCCAGCGGGGCATAGCCGGGTTCTGCGTTTACCCCGGTGCCGATGGCAGTGCCGCCAAGGTTCACTTCGGTCAGCAGTTGGCTGATGTCGCGCAGCCGGTCGATGTCCTCGCCAACGGTGGTGGCAAAGGAGGCGAATTCCATGCCCAATGACATCGGTACAGCGTCCTGCAACTGGGTGCGGCCGACCTTGGCGATGCAGCAAAAGGCCTCTGCTCGCTCGCCGAATGCCTGCTGCAGCCGGTGCAGCGCCTTGCACAGCGGTCCGGTGCTGGCCAGAACCGCCAGCCGGATCGCTGTCGGGTAGACGTCATTGGTGGACTGGCCATGGTTCACGTCGTCATTCGGATGCAAGTGCGCGTAGTCGCCGGGTAGGTGTCCCATCCTCAGCAGCGCCAGATTGGCAATAACCTCATTGGCGTTCATGTTGGTGGAGGTGCCGGCCCCGCCCTGGATCATGTCGACGCAGAAGTGCCGGTGATGGCGGCCGCGCGCAATCTCATTGCATGCGTCCACAATCACCTTTGCTTTGTCCGGCACCAAGCCGCCGGTTTCCGCGTTTGCACTGGCTGCCGCGGATTTTACCATCGCCAGCGCTCGCACCAGCGCCGGGAAATGCGACAGCGGCACCCCAGTGATTGGGAAGTTTTGCCGGGCCCGTTCTGTCTGGATGCCAAGTAGGCAATCTGCGGGCAGCTTCATTTGGCCGATGGAGTCCCATTCCGTGCGCGTATTATGCATTGCCGTCTGTCCTGCCGCTGGAAGTATTTTCCAAGGCCATAGCCAGATCCGCAGGCGAGCCGAAGATGCAGTTTCCGTTGCAAGGCTTAGGGTCAGGCGAAGCAGGTGATCAACTCTCCAGTGTATGCTCTAAGGCATTGTTTTGGAGTGACTTTCAAAGATTAGGCAAAGACTAACATTTGCTGAGGGAGTCAATTCTTAAAGCAGTCCCCAAGCCTTCCTATGCTGGATCAAACGACACGCGGCAGAGGGGAGGCGCAAGTGCCTGGCAACAAGACAGATGCGATTGATGTGCGCAATGCGGTCAAACGCTATGGGGACTTCACCGCCCTCAAGCGGATCTCGTTGACCATCAAGGACAATGAGTTTTTCACCCTGCTGGGCCCTTCGGGCTGCGGCAAGACCACTCTCCTGAGGATGATCGCCGGCTTCGAGGATGTGACTGAGGGTGAGATCCTGCTTTATGGCGACGAGATCGAAAAGCTGCCGCCGCATCAGCGGCCGGTGAACACCGTGTTCCAGAACTATGCGCTGTTCCCGCATATGACCATTCTGGACAACGTGGCCTTTGGCCTGGAGATGCGCGGCAAATCCAAATCCGACGCCCGCAAACGGGCGGGCGAGATGCTGGAGCTGGTCCAGCTGTCGCAATTCGCTGCACGCAAACCGTCCCAGCTCTCAGGCGGCCAGCAGCAGCGTGTGGCGCTGGCGCGTGCGCTGGCGCCACAACCGAAAGTCCTGCTGCTGGATGAACCGCTGTCGGCACTCGATCTGAAGCTCAGGAAGGCCATGCAGCTGGAGCTGAAGCACCTGCAACGGGAGACCGGGATCACCTTCATCTTCGTGACCCACGACCAGGAAGAAGCGCTGACCATGTCCGACCGCATAGCGGTGATGTCGGCGGGTGAGCTGCAGCAGCTGGGCAGCCCGACCGAGATCTATGAGACACCGCGCAACATGTTCGTGGCAGACTTCATCGGCGAAACCAACCTGTTGGAGGTCTCCGTCGATCAGGTCATGAACGGCCGCGCGGTCTGCCACCTGGGCGGCGGTCACGCGCTGACCTGCAACTCGGTCGAGGGCATTGGCGAAGGCGCCAAGGTGCATATGTCGGTGCGGCCCGAGCGGCTGTTCATGTCCGACGCGCCGGTGGAGGCCGAAAGCCTCAAGGGCCGGGTCGCCGAGAACATCTTTGTCGGCACCGACATCAGCACGCTGGTGGATCTGGCCGAGGGGCCGCAGTTCATCGTGCGCACTTCCAATTCCGACCGCGGCAACAAGCGGATCTTTGAGCCGGGCAGCGAGATTTTCGTCAACATGGAGCTGGGGGCCGGGCGCCTCCTGATGGACTGATGGCAGCAGGCGCAGCAAGCGGCGGCTCAGCCCGCGCAGATACATACAAGGACGCCCGCGGCTGGCTGCTGCTGCCGTCCTGGGCGGTGCTCGGCATCTTTGTGCTGGGTCCTGTCATGATGATGCTGATCTATTCTTTCCTGACCAAGGAATTCCGCGGTGGGGTGATCTGGGAGCCTTCACTCGCGGCCTATGACCAGTTCTTCTTTGACCGCGGGCTGTTCGGGGATGAACCGCCCAGCATCGAATGGACCTATATCACCATCTTCTGGCGCTCGATCTGGCAGGCCGGGGCGGCAACGCTTCTCAGCCTTCTGATCGGCTTCCCGACCGCCTATTTCATCGCCACCCGGCCGGAAAACGTGCGCCCCGTCTGGGTGTTCCTGATCACCATCCCCTATTGGGTGAACCTGCTGATCCGCACGGTTTCGATGAAATTCCTGTTGCGCGACCAGGGGCCGCTCAATGATTTCCTGATTGGCACCGGCCTGATCGACTCCCCCATCCACATCGTCAACACCAATTTTGCGGTGCAGCTGGGCCTGTTCTACTCCTACCTGCCGTTCATGGTGCTGCCGGTCTATGCGGCGGTGGAACGCTACAACTTCTCGCTCAGCGAGGCGGCAGCGGATCTCTACGCCAGCAAATGGACCACCCTGCGCCGGATCGTGCTGCCTGCGGTGAAACCCGGCGTGGTGGCGGGCTGCATCCTGGTGTTTGTGCCCTCGATGGGTTCCTTCCTGGCGCCCGATCTGCTGGGCGGCGCCAAGAACTTCATGATCGGGTCGCTGATCGAAGAGCAGTTCAAGGGCAATGCTGGCAACTGGCCGTTCGGCGCTGCCGCGTCGATGATCCTGCTGACCATGGTGCTGATCATCCTGATGTTCTCCGCCCGCCAGCAGGCCAAAGCAGACAAGGCAGGAGGCTGAACCATGGCGCATGTGAATGAAAATATCAAATCCTACAAGGGCTTCCGCTCCATCACACTCCTGTGCCTGGCGGTCCTTTATGCGCCGCTGGTGATCGTCACCATCTACAGCTTCAACGCCTCCCAATCGATCACCAACTGGGAGGGGATCTCCTTGCGCTGGTACGCCGATGTGTTCACCGGGCCGGAAAGCGGGAAGTTCAAGGTCGCGGCCTTCAACAGCTTCACCATCGCCATCATCGCGGCGACGGCCAGCACAACAATTGCCACCCTGGCGGCAACCGCAATGGTCCGCGGCGGCAACTTCAAGCTGCGCACGGTGTCCTTCGGCCTGATCTCGCTGCCCCTGATGGTGCCGGAGATTGTAACGGCGGTTGCGACGCTGATCTTCTTCAACGCGATCGGCTTCACCCGCGGCTACATGACCATTCTGGTCGCCCATATCGCCTTCTGCATCCCCTTTGCCTACCTGCCGATCTCGGCCCGGATGCAGGGGATCGAGGACAGCTTTGAGCAGGCGGCGATGGACCTTTACGCGACCAAGCGTCAGGCCTTCACCAAGATCCTGATGCCGCTGATGGCGCCGGGCATCATCTCGGGCTTCCTCTTGGCCTTCATCGTCTCGCTCGACGACTTCATCATCACCAACTTCGTCAAGGGTGCAGGCGTTGAGACCCTGCCTACCGCGATCTTCGGCTCCGTCAAACAGGGCATCAAACCCAACATCATGGCGATCTCGACCATGCTGCTGAGCGTCTCAATCGTAATGGTCACCATCAGCTACTTCGTCAGCAAATCCGACAATACAAAATGATCCAACCTGGAGGGAAACACATGAAAAATCTGCTGAAATCCAGCGCCGCAGCTCTTGCTCTGAGTGTTGCTGCCACTGCCGCCGCCGCCGAGGGCAAACTGGTCCTCTACCATTGGTTCGAATACATGCCGCAGGAGGTGCTCGACAAGTTCACCGCCGAGACCGGCATCGAGGTGACTATGGACACCTACGATTCCAATGAATCCATGCTGGCGACGCTGAAGGCGGGCGGTATGGGCACTTATGACCTGGCAGTGCCGGGCGACTATATGGTCAGCATCATGGCGGGCGAGGGGCTTCTGGACACCATTGCCAATGGCGAACTGGCGAACAAAGGCAACATCGCGCCGGAATGGGCCGACCCCAGCTTTGACCCGGGCCGCGCGTCCTCGATCCCCTACCAGTGGGGCTCCACCTCCTTTGCGGTGAACCGCGACGCCTACAGCGGCGACATCCAGACCACTGCCATTCTGTTTGAGCCCCCGGCAGAGCTGTCGGGCAAGATCAACATGCTGGACAGCCAGGGCGAAGTGATGGCGATGGCCTCGCTGCATCTGGGCATTCCGCAATGCTCCACCGACCGCGAGCAGCTGAAAGCGCTGAATGCCATGCTGCAGGACGCCAAGCAGCATTGGGCATCCTTCAACTCGGATACTGCCAAGGAAGTGCTGGTGTCAGGGGATGCGGCTGTCGGACAAATCTACGATGGTTTCGCCGCCAAGGCGCGGGAGGAAGGCGCCAATGTGGAATACGCATATCCGACCCAGGGCTATGTTGCCTGGATGGACAATGTGGTGCTGCTGAAGGACGCGCCGAACCGGGAAAACGCGCTGAAATTCATGGACTTTTTGCTGGAACCTGAAAACATCGCGGCAGTCACCAACTATGCCCAGTACAATGCCGGGGTGACTGGGGTAGCCGGCTTCCTGGATCCTGCACTGGCCGCGCAGCCGGAAAAGAACCCTCATGCGGATGCGGGCGATGGGGTGTTTATCGAGGTCTGCAATCAGGAGGCCCAAGCGGTCTATGACCAGATTTGGACCAACCTTAAGAAGTAAGAACCTTACCTGATTTCCCCAATAGGCAAGCTGTCCCGGGCATCAATTGCCCGGGCTTTTTTGGTTGAAAACTCTGACTGGGGCCGCCAATGACAAATAAGTTCGGCAAAACTTACTCAGCGCTGAAAAGGCGAGTGCAACAAGGAACGCAGATCAGGACCCCTAGCAGCCTTTGGCGCAGACGCAGCGAATACTCACTGTGTCCGGCTCCTTGTGAGTGGCTCGTTCCAGCCTCGCTGCGCGCTGCATCAATGGCGGGTTTCATCGCCGCGACACAGCGCCAGATTTGAGCGCATGAAGCATTTCTTCCGCAGCAAGCGCGCGCAGCAAAAAATCACAATGACCGGGTTGGGCTCTGAGGGTGAGTTCGCTGCTGTCAGGGCAAATGGTCGGTCCAGGCTGCTTCGTCTATCGCTGCGCTGTCAGTGCGCCGCCAGATGAGCGAGGAATATGACATTTTCTGCATCCAGACCGGTATAGCCTGCATGGTTGAGAAGGACATCCACATTGTCGCCCGGTTGGCCGGTACCCCCTTGGCGGGATGCCGGGATGCCAATCACGCGAACTGACCACGCTGATTGCCAGCCTCGGCCTCGCCCTTTTGGACGAGGTTGTTAGGCGTGGAAACGTGCCTCGTCCTCCTCTTTGTCTGGAGGCAAACATGGCACAGAATATCTACGACAATCCCGATTTTTTTGCTGGCTACAGCCAGCTTCCCCGGCAGGTTCACGGGCTGGAAGGTGCGCCGGAATGACCGGCAATTCGGGCGCTGTTGCCCCGACTGTCAGGCAAGCGCGTGGCGGACCTGGGCTACAGCTTCGGCTGGGCAGCACGGTGGTTCTTCGGTCAGGGGGCTGCTTCAGTTCTTGGGTTTGACCTGTCTCAGAACATGATCGAATGTGCGAGGGCCGACACCGAGGATTCCGCAATCGAATACCGGATTGTTGACTTGGAAACGCTTGAATTGCCCTAGGCGGCATTTGATCTGGTCTACAGCGCTTTGACCTCCCACTACGTGCAAGATTTTGAACGGCTGATCCGCATGATCCATGCGGCGTTGGCGCCTGGCGGGGACCTGGTCTTCACCATCGAGCATCCGATCTTCATGGCAGCCGCCCGCCCCCAGTGGACGCAAGATGAAGACGGCCGAAAGACCTGCCGGTTAACGGCTATTCTCTTGAGGGCGAGCGCCGCACTGACTGGTTTGCCAAGGGCGTGCTGAAGCACCATCGGACCCTGGCGACAATGATCAACACGCTGATCAGCGCGGGGTTCGACCTGCGCCGGGTGGAAGAGTTTGCGTCCACACCTGAACAGACTGCGGAGTTGCCGGACCTGGCCGAAGAACTGGAGCGGCCTATGATGCTGCAGGTTTCGGCGCGCAAAATCTGATCCTATCGCCGCCCAGTCTAATCGCTTGGGCGGCGGACTTTCCAATGACCGGGTTGGGCTCGAACCTGCCGTCCACTGCATGAATCAGTAACGTTAGCTGCCTGCGTAAACAGGACACAGGATGGCGCCTTGGCTGCGTTTGCAACCAAAAACGGCCCGGCTTGGATCAGAAATGCTTGGCAGGTGCAGGCAATTTTCTCTTAAAAACAGTCCGCATCGGGTCAGTTTTGTCTGACGTTTGACACTTAATTGTCGGGCGACACAAAGTTTTGGCATTAGCGACAGAACCTTGCCTTTTTCGTGTCTCCAACATCCCCGCTCGCGCCTCCTGTTCCGCCAGTGGCGAAGCCTTCCCTGATTTTCACTTCGGAAGACCTCGTGTCTTCCGGAGGGCATGCGGACCAATCAAATGAAAATGCCGGGGCAGGGGGGAGCGGGCGCAGCCCGTCGATGCCCTGCCGCGACCCCTGGAACATGCAATCCGCGCGTGCCGCGAGGACTTCTACTGTTTCTTTCTGAAGGCCGCAGTTGCCCAGCTGCCAATCAGCTCAGCCTTGTCCCGCAAAAAGGATCGTCACCCTCCGGGACGGAAACTGGGTAGTGCAAACGACTTGTGTCCGCGGTGAAAAGTGGCTCGGAACGAGACGCTTTCCGCCGCTCCCGGCCGCAGGGAGATTGAGCTATCCAATATCCGTCCAGATGCCGATGCAGTCGGTATCCGGATAGAGCCCGGTCACGAGCTGAAAAGTGCGGGATTTTCTGACCCAAGAATGGGCTCTGAAGACGAGCTCGGCAATGCGGACCTTATGCCTACACGGCAGGGCCTGCTAAACAACAGTCTGCAATGAGGCCTACAAAGCGTATTCAGCACCTGAAACAACGTTTGCGGTACTTTCCTAAACTGGACGTCGGGCAAGTAAATGGCGGTGCCAGACGAACTGTTTGCACGCATAAAGTTGAATGCCGCCCTGGGCCGAATTACCTGCACCGGGCTGAATACCGTCCGGTGCAGGCTGCGGTTCAGGCGAAGCTGACGCCATTCAGGTTCATTGGCAGCGCCGTCACCCGCGGGCCGTTGACTGCAATGGCATTGGCCAGCGCCGGCGCCGAGGGAGGCGTGCCGGGCTCACCGACCCCCGTGGGCATCTCTGCAGAGGGCACGATATGCACTTCGATGGCGCCGATGTCGCCGATCCGAAGCGGCTCATAGTCGGGGAAGTTGAACTGGTCCACTTCGCCCCCGGTCAGAGTGATCACGTTGCGCATCGCGTGGCCTAGGCCATAGCCGATACCGCCCTCCATCTGCGCTTTGATCACATCCGGGTTGACCGCGATGCCGCAATCCACCGCGCAGGTGACCTTCTCGATCTTCACGCCGCCATCGGCATTGCCGGAGATCTCTACCAGCTCGGCCACATAGCTGCCAAAGCTCTTGTGGACGGCGATGCCCTGGCTGCGGCCCTCCGGCGCGCTGCCCCAGCCGCCTTTGTCGGCGGCCAGTTTCAGCACCCCCGCCAGACGCTGCTGATCGGCACCGCCGCCTTCCAGCAGGGCGAGGCGGAATTCCACCGGGTCGCGGCCCGCGGCGCGGGCGGCCTCGTCCATCATCACCTCCATCACATAGGCGGTGTGGGTGTGCCCGACCGAGCGCCACCACAGCACCGTGGTCGCCTTGGCCACGTCGCTGAGGCCCACGAACTGTCCCGGGATCCTGTAGGGGCTGTCCGCCACGCCCTCGACCGAGCTGTGATCGACGCCGTTGTGCACGAGCATGCTCTCGAAGGCGGTGCCTTTCATGATCGACTGCGCGGCGATGCGGTGGTCCCAGCCGGCGATGTTGCCATCCGCGTCCAGACCCACCCGCACCCGGTGCGCCACCGCGGGGCGGTAGTAGCCGCCGGTGATGTCATCCTCTCGCGACCAGACAAGTTTCACCGGGCGTGAACGGTCGGTCAGGGCAAAGGCCAGTGCCGCCTCCACCTGGTAATCCGCTGTAGGGGTGGCGCGGCGGCCGAAGGAACCGCCTGCAAACATCGTATTGATGCGGACCTTCTCCATTGGCAGCTGGAAGATCTGCGCCAACGCCATATGCGGGCCGGTGGGGAACTGGCAGCCATCGTGCAGGGTGACGCCGCCGTCCGCGTCCGCCTCAATGGTGCAGGTGAGCGGCTCCATCGGCGCGTGCGCCAGCAGCGGGAAGTAGAAGGTCTGCTCCACCACCTTGGCCGCACCCTCGATCTGCTGTGTGATGGCGGTGTGGTCTGCGCCGGTCACGTTATACTCCGGCTCCGCGTTTACCGCGGCCAGAAGTTCCTCGCGGATCTGCTCCGAACTGCGACTTTCGGCGTTTGAGAAGTCCCAGTCCACGGTGATCGCGTCGCGGGCCTGGAACGCGGCCCAGGTGTCCTCGGCATAGACCGCGACGCCCGCCTGGTTGGGCAGCACGGCGGCGCGGATGTAGCCTTTGACCGCCTTGGCGCCGGCATCGTCAAACCCGCTGGCTAGCCCGCCCATCCGCGGGGTGCGGATGATGACGGCAATCATCTGGTTCTGCAGATGCAGGTCCATCGCAAACTTCGCGGTGCCGTTGGTTTTGGGCAGGGAGTCCTTGCGTTTGACGTGCGGGTTGCCGATCAGGCGGAATTCGCTGGGGTCCTTCAGCCGCGGCTCTGCCGGCGCTTCCATCTGCGCGGCGGCGGCGACAAACTCTGCCAGCGGCGCCTCCTGGCCGGCGCCCTTGATGACGCCGTCCTCAAGCGTCAGCTCCGCGGTGTCTGCGCCCCAGGCGTCGGCGGCGGCCTTGATGAGCATCTCGCGCGCGGCGGCCCCGGCCTGGCGGTACTGCATAAAGGAATTGGCCATCGCGGTGGAGCCGCCGGTGCCCTGCATCTGGCCGAACGCCAGGTTGGCATAGCGCGAGGGGTCGGAGGGCGCGAATTCGTACTGGATGTCCTCCATCGAAACACCCAGCTCCTCGGCGATCAGCGTGGTGAGGCCGGTGGCCGGGCCCTGCCCCTTCTCGAAGTGCTTGACGATGGCGGTGACGGTGCCGTCTGCGCTGATCTTCACAAAGGGGTTCAGCTGTGCGGGAGCGGCGCCGGCTGCAAGGGCGCCGTTCGGACGGACGCCGACATACAGGATGGCAGCGGCGGCTGCAGCGGATGCGAGGAAGCCGCGGCGGGAGGTGTTGAGGGTCATATCAGGCCTCCATCATCTGGGATGCGCGCTGGATCGCGGCGCGGATGCGCTGGTAGGTGGCGCAGCGGCAGGCGTTGCCGTTCATGTAGCTGTCGATTTCCTCAACCGTCGGCTTGGGGTTTTCGCTGAGCAGGCCCACGGCGGACATGATCTGGCCCGACTGGCAGTAGCCGCATTGCACCACGTCCAGCTCCACCCAGGCGTCCTGCACGGCCTTGGATACCTTGGAGTCCAGCCCTTCGATGGTGGTGATCTCGGCGCCCTCGGCGTCCTCGACATAGGTCTGGCAGGAGCGCACGGGTTCGCCGTCCAGATGCACGGTGCAAGCGCCGCAGGCGGCCACGCCGCAGCCGAACTTGGTTCCGGTGAGCTTCAGCTCATCGCGGATCACCCACAACAGCGGGGTTCCGGGCTCGGCCTCGACCTGATGCGTCTGGCCGTTGAGTTTCAAAGTAATTGCCATGGCTGTGGGGCCTCCCCTTGGCTGGAATGACAGGTTCAGGATTTTTCGAAATCGGCAAAGGCGCCGGCGTAGTCGGGATGCCAGCGCGACAGGGCCGGGCGGTTTTCCAGGATATCGCCCAGGGCCCAGGCAACTCGGCGCCGGTCGCGGGCCGGCGTCACGTCGTTGTCCGGGCAAAGAATGTAGAAATCGCCCGCTGCCATGCGGGTCAGCAGGTGATCCACGGTCTGCTCCGAGGTCCAGGCAGAGGCGGGTTTCTCCAGAATGTGGCGGGCGATCATGCCGGAATAGGTGAAGCCGGGGACAAACAGATGCGCGGTGATGGGCGCCCCGGACTGCCGCAGGTCATGGGTCAGCATCTCTGTCAGCACCTTCACGCCGGCCTTGGAGACATTGTAGCCCGGGTTGCCCGGCGGCGTGGTGATGCCCTGTTTCGAGCCGGTGTTGATGACAACCGCCGGGCGTGCGGCGGCGATCATCCGCGGCAAAAAGGTCTGCACGCCGTTCAGCACTCCGAACAGGTTCACCTCGATCATCGCGCGCCAGGCCTCGGGTTCTTCCCAGCTGCCGGAGGGGCGGCCGATGCCTGCGTTGTTCATCAGCACCGCCACCTCACCCGCGGCGAAGGCAGCATCCGCCAGGGCCTGAATGGCCCTTACGTCGCTGACATCGGTGGGAACGGCCAGAACCTGCGCACCCGGCCGAACCTGGCTGCGCAGCTTCTCAGCCGCCTGATCCAGCGCCTCGCCCGGCAGATCGGCCAGAACCACGTCCAGCCCGGCCCGGGCAAAGCGTTCCGCGGCGGCAAAGCCAACCCCGCTGGCGCCGCCGGTCACAACCGCTAGGCCGCCTGCTGCAAGTGCGTCTTTATACATGGATGTGTCCTCCCAGAAATGCCGTGCTGCCGGTCAACTGCCGGGATTTGGCTATGCTGCTGGACCTTAACCTAGTGCCCGCCGGGCCGGTTCCTGTGCCCGATCCTCCGGATGATCTGCCTGATCCTCCGGGATGCCGGGATTTGCAGTTCTTCCCCTGCCCCTGCCCGCCTATAGTCTGATCAAAGAGGAGGAGCGCCGATGGTACCGCAGGACCTGATTTCCGATGTTGCGGCATTTGTCCGGGAGCAAGGCGCGCTGGACACCGGCTGCGAAACCGGCGTGGGCGGGCTTTTTGCCTTTTGCAGCGAGAAGCGCACTGAATTTCAGGCGATGATCTATGAGCCGGTGATGTGCCTGGTCCTGCAAGGCGCCAAGGAGGCGCACCTGGAGGACCGCACGGTCCGCTACGGCGCAGGCAAATCGCTGATCGTCAGCCATGCCTTGCCGGTGTCGGCCGGGGTGATCGATGCTTCGCAGTACAAACCCTATGTCTCGCTGGCGTTGCAGCTGGATCTGGCGATGGTGCGCAGCCTCTATGACGAGATCGGCACCTTGCCGGATGCACGGCGGTCCTCTCATTCGATGAGCGTAGCGGACGGCGATGCCGCTTTGTTCGATGCCGTCGGGCGGCTGTTCCGGCTGGCGCAGGACCCGGTGGAGGTACAGGCGCTGGCGCCCCTGGTGCTGAAGGAGATCCATTTCCGCCTGCTGCGCGCCCAGCACGGCGGGATGCTGCGCCAATTGCTGCTGCACGAAAGTCCGGCAAGCCGGATCACCAAGGCGATTGCCCTGATCCGTGAACAGTACAAGTCCCCGCTGCCGGTGGCAGATCTGGCCGCGGAGGCAGGCATGAGCCAATCCACGTTTCACGAGCATTTCAAGGCGCTGACTTCCACCACGCCGCTGCAATACCAAAAGGAGTTGCGGCTGATGGAGGCGCGCCGCCTGCTGCTGGGTGGCGGCAAGTCGGTGGCTTCGGCGGCCTATGATGTCGGTTATGAAAGTCCGACTCAGTTCAGCCGTGAATATGTGCGGAAATTCGGGGTTCCACCGCGACACGAGAAATTGCCTTCCATACCGGCAGCCGACTAGAGCTCTCCGGGAATGCCTCATTGGCATACTGAAAATGACATCGGCTTCTTCCATGTCCGAGCCGCCGGGATTTTCAGACTAGAGTGTTTTCGGTCATCTTGAATGGCTGGTTTGGGGAGGCAGCTCTGCTGTGACAGTAACCCCTTTCAACGGCAGGTATGGGCCGATACAGTGCAATCAGCAGATGGAGGGGCGGCAAAACGCTGCCCCTCCTGTCATTTCACCTCTTTGAATTGTCTCCCTTCAAAGGTCCAGCGCGGCTCACCACGTTGAAGCTGTCCGTGGAGCGCCCAGGTTTCGTCCTGGCGGGCAGCGTCGGCTTCTGCTTTTTCGGCAGCAGCTAGCGCGGCAAGCCGTTCCATCGCCAGACGGCGGTTCTGGTGCTGCGAGCGGGTGTCGCGCACGACGACGGCGTAGACTTGCCCATCGGCGCTGGTCCAGCGCGCCCTGATCGCGCTCGACGTTTTGTTCTGGTGCTGGCCGCCAGGGCCTCCCGCGCGAATGGCCTGCATTTCAACGGATGCCGGATCAATCCGCACCGCGTCAGTGGCCGCAGGCAGACGGAAAATCTGCACAAACCAGTTCTTCCGTTTGTGCCTGGGGCGCAGCTCGCTCTGGCACCGCCAAAGGACGGTACCTTCGACAGCGCACGCCAATTCTGCAGCGCGAGCGCCGCTCAGGATCACCACCGCTGAGGCGGGGCCGTGCGTGGCGTCCCTTGTCGCGACATCGAGTTCGACACCGTATTGCGTGGCCTTTGCTCCCAGCCAGGACAACAGATGGCCCACAGCCTGACGGCATTCACCCGGACCATTGCCGCTGGACAAGAGAAGGGCTTCCCTGCTGCTCATGCCGCACCTCTCGTCGTCTTGTAGGTGACAAGCGGCAGAAGACGCGCGACCGCGTTTGCGATCCCAAAGTCCGCCAGGTTCTGCAGTACCTGTTCCGGGTCTTTGTAGGCCTGGCCGGCTTCTTCCAGCAGAAGATCGCGGTCCCCGCAAATGACGCGCCCGCCGAAACGGGTGCGGGTCAGGGCTGCCAGATCCGAACGGGTCTTGCGGATCCGTCCATGCATGGAGGACCGGTCATACTTCCTGCCTGCCCCATGAGAGACGGAGCCAAGCGCCCCGGGTACGGCATCCGGCACCTCCAGGAGGTAGCTTGGCGCTTCGCGCGATCCCGCGAGCGGGACGAGGCCACCCTCCGGGCAAGCCGCCCCTTTGCGGTGCAGCCAGCCATCTGAACGCGGCACGGCATGATTATGCACCGTGTCGCAGATCAGCCGGGCCTCACTGCCAAGCGCTTCAGACGCGGAAGAGGCAATCAGCGCCCGGTTCACGCGCGCCCAGCGGGTAGCCGCATCATGAAGGGCGAGATAGCGCGCCGCCGCATCGCTTCCCGCCGCGAAGCCCTGTTTCCAGCTGTCGTCCAGCCCCTGAAAAATCCCGGCGCCGCGCCCGCGCGAACCGGAATGCACCAGCAGGCACAGATCATCTTTTTGCAGGTCAGTACGGGTGTGATCCATGACTTCGCCGACCACCTGCACTTCGCAGAAATGGTTGCCGCCGCCGATTGTGCCGAGTGCCTCTGGACCGATCAGTCCCGTCAGGCCAGCTGCATCCAGTGCTGCAAGCGCCTGATGAAGATCAGCCCCGTCTTCCAGTACAGCCAGCCGCCGGGCGGCCTTGTCGAGTTTGAGCCGGCGCCGAGGCAGATCGAGGCGAAACAAAGCCATACCGCAGCCGATATCCGGCCCGACAAGCTGGGGCCAGATCCGGTCGGCCAGAAAAGCTGCACCAACGGGGCCGAAGCGGCCTGGATGCAGATCCGGAAATCCGGCGACGGCCGTCATGCCCGGCCAGCCAGCCACCTGTTCAAGTTGCTCTTCTGCACGCCCGTCGATCCAGGCCGCACGATTGTAGAATTTGGAGATACGGGCGCACGCGGCGCTCCGTTCCCCGGAAATGGGATTGCCCATCGTTCATCTTTCCATAGCAATAGAAGCGGCCCGAGAGGGTCGCGGATGGATCGGCACGATGTTGGGAAACCCCGAATTGGGGATCAGAACCGCGTCAGATCCTGCGGAAGGGAAATGTTGATGGTTACGGTCATGGCTTACCCTCCTGTCTGTTGCGGATGAAAAGTTGGGAATGGATAAGCCGCAGATGCCGCTCCCGGAAGTCCTTGATCTCAAAATCTGGGACGGTGATGCAATCACGCGACAGGGAGGCTTACCCAAGATGTGACGGCAGATGGCTGTTTGCCTCTTACCCGGTGCCTGCAAGCCGACAATGAAACGTGGTTGATGCTGCACCATGCTTTAATGGCCGTTTTGGTGAAGCTGCGCTGCGGCGGTGAGAGATAATGCGAAATGAGGCTATGGGCTGACTGAGCCAGTAAGGTGCTAGCCGCACCAATCGTCCACTGAAAGACCCTGGCTGATCGTTTCGTCCCTTTAAGGTGGATAGGGAAGCTCCTGTAACCGCTTTTGGTGAGCCAAAGTGCTGAAAGGCGGGCGTGAGTGTCAATTGGACCAATGTCTCTCACGCCCGCCCGCGGTATTTATTTCGCCAGGTTATTGATGCGTCCGTGTCTTTTGCGGGTCGTAGACCGGGCTGACAACCACTGTTGCGGCGGTTTGAAGAGTCTCGCCTTTAAGCCACAGAACCGTTCCAGCGGCGATCCCAGGACGGACATGTGCCAGCGCCAGCGATTTGCCCATCCGGTGAGAAAAGCAGGGGCTGTTGATCACACCGATCTCATCACCATCCAGCAGCAAGGTCTCTCCGCCCTCCACTATGTCAGAATGGTCAATGTCGACGCAGACATTGGAAATCTTCTCGCGGCCCTTCAACGCCATCACCGCCTCTTTGCCGCGGAAATCGCTCTTCGTGGTGCTGACTGTGAAACCCAGGCCGACTTCCCAAGGAGTGTGGGCCTCGGTCATGTCATAGCCGTAGAACAGAAGCCCTGCTTCAATCCGTACCTTGTCAAGCGCGGTGAAAGAGCAAGGCATGACACCCGCCTCTGCCAGCTTGTCCCAGATACCGGTGATCACCGCGGCGCTGGCAAAGATCTCATAGCCGCGTTCGCCCGAATATCCGGTGCGCGAGATCCGGCAGGGGTGACCAAACAGGACAGCAGGCGCGTGTTCAAAATAGCCCAGCCCGGCAAGATCGATGTCGCAATGGGTGTTCAGGATATCCAGCGAGGCCGGACCCTGGACCGAGATATCATGCAGGTCGTCGGTGAACTCCAGCCAGACGTCACGGCCCTCTGCCGAGGCTTCCAGCAGCGCCATAGTGTCGCCCGAGCCATGCACGATCATCCATTCATCGCCGCCGTTGTTTGAGACAATGGCGTCGTCGGCAATACCGCCCGCTTCGGTCAAAACGCAGAGGTAGGCCGATTTGCCCGGCGCCAGTTTGGACAGGTCGCGGGTGGTCAGGTGATCCAGCACCGCCTGCGCATCCTTGCCGCGGACAAAGACCTTCTTCAGCGGCGACATGTCGAACATGCCGGCGCGCTCCCGCACCGCGTCGTGTTCGTCATTCGGGTCGGTGCTGTAGGTCCAGGCCGTGCCCATGCCGTTCCAATCCTCCAGCCCCGATCCGAGGGCAATGTGGCGGGAAGCAAGCGCCGAGGTGCGGCTCAATTCTTCGGTCATGTTTCAGTGTCCTTTCTCAATACCATTCGTCGGGCATGTCGGCTTTGCGCCCCGCCACGAAGTCGTTCAGGGCTGTGCGGATGGCTGCTGGCATTTCCGGCGGCTGATACTCCGTCAGCATCTGCCGCCAGCGGGCGGCAGCGCGCTGGTCAACGGTCTGGCGGCCATTCTCGCTCCATTTTTCGAAGGGGCCGCCTTCGGGCACCTGCGGTTCAAAATTGGCGGTGGTGTAATGGCGCAGGGTGTGGCTGGTAGACAGGAAGTTCTCGCCCGGACCCGCCTCGGCGTAGGCATCACGGCCGAAGGCCTCGCCGTCCGTGCCGAACCCCTGCAGCATCTTCAGCATCGCGCCGCAATGGTCGAGGTCCATCACGAATTTCTCGTAGGACATCACCAGACCGCCCTCGAGCCAGCCCGCCGCGTGCCAGACCTGATGCCCGCCGGACAGGAGAGTTGCCCACATCGCACCGGCGCTGTCCTGCATCGCCTGGCCGTCGGCGGTGTTGGAGGCAGTGACCTGACCGCCGCCGGAACGCACCGGCACCCCCAGTCTGCGGCCCAGCTGGCTCAGCGCCATGGTGGTCAGGTTCGCCTCCGGTGAGCCAAAGGTCAGCGCCCCGGTGCGCAGGTTCATGGAAGAATGAAAGCTGCCGAAGACGACCGGGCAACCGGGGCGCACCAGCTGGCTGAGGGCAATGCCCGCCATCGCCTCGGCCAGTGTCTGGGCGGCAACCGCAGCCGGTGAGAGCGGCCCCATGGCGCCAGCAAAGATGGCGGGCGAGATGCAGACGCATTGGTTGGCCGCCGCATAGATACGCAGGGAGGCGGACATCACCCCGTCATAGATCAGTGGCGAATTGACGTTGATATTGGCCTGCATCACCGCGTTTCGGTCCAGGAACTCCGAACCGAAGGCCAGCCGGGCCATTTCTATACTGTCCTTTGCGCCCTGCGCGGATGTCACGCTGCCCATGAAGGGTTTGTCCGACAGGGTGAGATGGGCCAGCATCATGTCCAGATGCCGCTTGTTTACCGGCACATCAGTCGGTTCAACCACGGTGCCGCCGGTATGGTGCAGAGCAGGCGACATATGCGAAAGTTTGACGAAGTTTTCGAAATCCTTCAGCGCGGCATAGCGGCGGCCTTGCTCTAGGTCGGTAACAAAGGGCGAGCCGTAGCCGGGCATCAGCACCAAGCTGTCGCCACCCAAGGTCACCGTGCGGGCGGGATCACGGCCATGCAGCTGGAATTCGGCGGGAGCGGTTTTGCATAGCTGGCGCACATGGCCCTGTTCGAAGCGGACCCGGACACCGTCAACGCGCGCTCCGGCAGCGGCAAACAGCGCAAGTGCCGTACCATCGCCGCGGAATTCGACGCCGATATGTTCCAAAATCCAGTCCGCCTGGGCTTCAATGCGCCGGAGTGCGGTCTCGTCCAGCAAATCATATACAGGGATTTGGCGGCGCCTATACGTGGGTGCCGCCTGGGGCGCGTTGTGCCTGGTCAGCCGCCCCCGGCGCGACTTGCCGCGCTGGGTGATATGTGTGTTGGCGTTCATATTTCCCAACGCTGTGACTCCTGAGAAATGTTCCGCGGTCCATATTTTAGGAATCTGGCCAGCCAACAATCGATTTTATTTGCTCTACGTGTTCAGGAAATTTATACGCTTTTGTTATGCCCATAGAATTCCGCCATCACGACAGCCTGCGCCTGTTTGCTGAGATCGCCCGTTACCGCAGTTTTTCAGATGCGGCTGGGGCGCTGAACATGACCAAGGGCGCCGTCAGTTATCAGGTGAAAACGCTGGAGGATGATCTGGGGTTTGCGCTGTTTCAGCGCAATGCCCGCGGGGTCGAGATGACGCCGGACGGGCTCAAGCTGCTGGCTGCCTGCCAAAGCCTCTATGAAGAGATCGAAGCCGAAATCCTGGCCCTCAAGGGGCTCTCCGCCAGAACCTTGACGGTGGGTGTCTCCACCTATTTCGCCGCCCGCTGGTTGTCGCCGCGGCTGATGTCCTTCATGCAGGCGCATCCGGATATCCAGCTCCGGCTGCAACCGATGATCCGGCTTTTCGATCTGGAAGCCCAAGGTGTTGATATCGCAATCCGTTGGGGAAACGGGCAATGGGAGGATGGCGACGTTACGCCGTTCCTGCCGTGCCCGGCTTTTCCCGCAGGCAACGCTGCAGCAGTAGAAACAGTGAAGCGGCTCGGCTGGGAACAAGCGGTTTCAACCTTTACGCTGTTGCGTGATCATGATGACAGCGATGCCTGGACAGACTGGCTGAATGCCGCAGGCTTGCCGCACCGGACGCGGCGGGACACACTGATCATCCCTGACCCCAATGTGCGGGTCCAGGCGGTTGTTGATGGTCAGGGGGTCGCCCTGATGGACACGCTGATCGAGCAGGAACTGGAAGAGGAGAAGCTGTTCCGCCTGTCACCACATGTGCTACAGGACTACGGCTACTTTCTGGTGCGTCCGCGCAAAGCTGCTTCCCAAGACTGCGCCGCAGCGTTTTCAAGATGGTTGCAAACCCAATAGATTGGCAAATCTTGCTGAATTTCTTCTTTGAACTTTTGTGCGAACAGGCTTGTTCCCCTGTCCGTCGTCAGAGATTT